>NZ_CP059211.1:517181-631801 GCF_014252115.1 Blattabacterium cuenoti | reverse complement strand
AAATTTAAATTTTAAAAATTGAGTCAAAATTTTGATCATTCTAAATAAACTCAATATCTATTATATTATCCAATCTACAAAACATATAAAATGAAAATCTAAAAAATTATTGGAAATAATTAAAAATATAGTTAATTATTTAATGATATGAATCAATTAAGCAATAATTTTGGCTTTATGTATGATATAACTTTTATCGAAAAAATAGTAACAATTGTTTTTCAGATTCAAGAATTTTATGAAATTGTTCATAATTTAAATTTAAAAAAGTGGATTACTATAACTTTCGTAATAATTGGTAAAATTTTATTTTTTACTTTTTTTTTAATAATTTTAGAATTTATTTTTAATAGAGGAGTCCGTTTCATAGGAAAAAGAATAATAAATTCCACTCATTTTATTTGGAATAATATTTTAAATATTCTTTATGAGAATAAGGTTTTTGATAGTTTAGCGCATTTTTTTCCATTATCTATTGGTTTAATATTAATTGAACCTTTTTTCAAAAAAAACCATACAATAATCATTTATTTAGAAAAAATATTTGATATATTATTTGTTTTAATTATTCTACAATTTTTAATTCGAGTAGTAAATTCTATTATGAGAATAGCTACAAGTGAAAATAACCACCAAACAATAGCAGTTCGTTCTTTTTCACAATTACTAAAAATTATATCTATTATATTTTGTATTTTAGTCATTATTGCTATTCTGACAAAAAATGATCTGATTACTGTTTTAACTAGTTTAGGAGCTATTACAGCTTTTTTTATATTAGTATTTAGAGATACAATACTTGGATTTGTTTCAGGAGTACAAATGGCATCTACTAAAATGATAAAAGTAGGAGACTGGATCAGAATTCCTAAATATAATATAGAAGGAACAGTTATTGAAATCAATTTAACTTCTGCAAAGTTAGAAAACTTTGATAAAACTATTACTAGTGTACCTACTTACGATTTAATTTCTACAGCTGTTATAAATTTTGAATTTATGCGTCAAAAAAATATACGCAGAATTAAAAGATCTATTTTATTTAATATACAATCTTTTCATTTTTGTAATTCAAACAATTTAAAAAAATTTCAACACGTTTATTTAATTAAGAATTACATCCAAAAAAAACAAAAAGAAATAGATCTTTTTAATAAAGAAAAAAATCTTGATGTCAGTGTAAATATTAATGGTAGAAGATTAACAAATATTGGTCTTTTTCGTCAATATGCGTTTGAATATTTATCACAACATCCAAAAATATCGCAATCAGAAACTCTAATGGTTAGACATTTAGAACCTACTCCATATGGATTACCTGTAGAATTATATTGTTTTACAGATACTTCTGAATCAATTCAATACGAACAAATACAAGCTAGTGTTTTTGATCATTTATTAACAGCTGCAAAAGAATTTGATTTAGAAATTACACAAGTAACTAAAAAAGAAATTTTAACAAAATGGTAAAATTAAGTGTTAATCTAAATAAAATAGCTACATTAAGAAATGCAAGAGGAGGAGATACCCCCAATGTATCTCAGGTAGCAATAGATGTTCAAAAATTTGGATGTCAAGGAATTACAGTACATCCACGTCCTGATGAAAGACATATTAGATATAAAGATGTTTATGATATCAGTTCTATAATTACAACAGAATTAAATATTGAAGGAAATCCTACTGAAAAATTTATGAAATTAGTATTAGATGTAAAACCATCACAAGTCACTTTAGTTCCTGATCCTATTAATGCAATAACATCAAATTCTGGATGGAATACTTTTTTATATCAAGATTTTTTGACTGATAGAATTAGAAAATTAAAAGAGAATGGAATTCGTACTTCTATTTTTTTGGATCCAAAACCGGAATTAGTTTCATATGCTGCTAAAACAGGAGCGGATAGAATAGAATTGTATACAGGCTATTTTGCTACAGGATATGCGTCCAAAAAATGGAATTGTATTGAACCATATATTGATACAGCAAAAATTGCTGTAAGTAATCATATGTTAATTAATGCTGGACATGATCTAAATTTAGACAATATTTATTTTTTAATAGAAAAAATACCAAATATATCAGAGGTTTCTATTGGACATTCTTTAATTCATGAATCTCTATATATGGGTTTAGAAAATACAATACAAAGTTATTTAAAAAGAATTCACAAAGTAAGTAAATCAAATAAACATATTATACAATGATTATGTATTCTAAAATTTATGGATCTGGTATTCCTATTTTAGTTTTTCATGGTTTATTTGGAGATGGAAGTAATTGGATTTCTTTTGCTAGGAATTTTGAAAAATTTTACCAAATCCATCTTTTGGATATTAGAAATCATGGAAAAAGTTTTGTTTCTGATAAAATGAATTATGATCTTATATCAGAGGATATATTAGAATATATTAATAATTATAAATTAAATTCTCCTATATTAATAGGACATTCTATGGGAGGTAGAGCTGTTATGGATTTTTCTATAAAATATCCTATTATTCCGAAAAAAATTATAATTCTGGATATTAGTCCTAAAGCTTATACTTATAACAATCAAGAAAAATTAATTCATATTTTAAAAAAAGTAGATTTTAATTTTATTAATACTAGAAAAGAGCTTGAATTTTTTTTGAGAAAAAATATCTCTGATATGAAAATCGTATCGTTTTTATCTAAATGTATTAAAAGAAAAGAAAATGGAAAATTATGTTTTTCTTTTTCTCTATTAAAAATCGAAAAAAATTATAATTTTTTAATTCATAGAGAAATAAAAAACGGGATATATCATGGTTCTACACTATTTTTACGAGGTGAATATTCAGATTATCTGAATAATGAAGATTATAATTATATACGAAAGTTATTTCCAAAATCTACTATTCATACTATAACAAAATCTGGTCATTGGATTCATATAGACAATACCACAGACTTTTACAATGAAATAAATTCGTTTTTAAACGAAATGTAATTTTCGTATATTAAAATATATAATTTTTATATGATTTTTGATATTGATATGATTCAACATTTTTATTCAAATTTTTTATATAAAATTGAAAAAATCCGGAATTTAATAGATCATCCGATGACTTATTCTGAAAAAATATTGTATTCTCATTTAGTTGAGAAAACAAAAAATAAAAAAAGTTTTATAGACAAAAATGAAGATTACATGAATTTTTTACCCGATCGTGTTATAATGCAAGATGCAACGGCTCAAATGACATTGTTACAATTCATGCAAACCAAAAAATTTAAAACATTTGTTCCGACTTCTATTCATTGTGATCATCTCATATCTGCTAAAGATGGATCAGATTTAGATTTAAAAAACGCAATAGAAGAAAATAAAGAAATATATAATTTTTTGAGATCAGCATCTCATAAATATGGAATAGATTTTTGGGGACCTGGATCAGGAATAATCCATCAAGTAGTTTTAGAAAATTATGCGTTTCCTGGAGGTATGATTATAGGAACAGATTCTCACACTCCTAATGCTGGAGGATTAGGTATGTTAGCGATAGGAACTGGAGGATCTGATGCAGCTGAAATAATGTCAGGGTCGTTTTTAGAATTGAAAATTCCTAAAATAATGGGAATAAATTTGATAGGAAAAATTAATGGTTGGACTTCATCTAAAGATATAATCCTAAAATTATCTGGAATGATTGGAGTTTCTGGAGGAAAAAATTATATAATTGAATACTTTGGAGAAGGAGTTGATAGTATTTCTTGTGTTGGAAAAGCTACCATATGTAATATGGGTGCAGAAATAGGTTCTACAGCTTCTTTATTTCCTTATGATGTTAGAATGAAGGATTTTTTAAATAAAAATGGAAGGGATCAGATATCTATGATGTCAGAAAAAATAAAAGATTTTTTGAAGGCAGATCCAGAAGTGTATAAAGAACCACATAATTATTATGATAAAGTAATAGAAATAAATTTAAATGTTTTAGAACCATATATTAATGGTCCTTTTACTCCAGATAAAGCCACTCCCATTTCTCAAATGAAAAAAGAAGCAATCCAAAACAATTGGCCCACAAAAATTGAGGTAGGACTAATTGGTTCTTGTACAAATTCTTCTTATGAAGATTTGTCAAAAGCAATATCAATAATTCAACAAGCGAAAAAAAAGAAGTTGAAAATGAATTCAGAATATATGATATCACCAGGATCTAAGAAAATTTATTCTCTCATGAAAGAAAAAGGGTTTTTATCTATTTTTAAAAATGCTGGAGCTAAAATTTTTTCTAATGCTTGTGGTCCTTGTATTGGACAATGGGTAAGAAAAGGAAATAAAGAAAAAGAATATGTAAAAAAAAAAAATACAATTATTCATTCTTTTAATAGAAATTTTTCATCTCGTAATGATGGAAATCCAAAAACACATACTTTTATAGCGTCTCCGGAAATTGTCACTGCTTTAGTTTTTTCTGGAGATTTAACTTTTAATCCTGTAAAAGATAAACTAAAAAATGAAATAGGAGAGTATGTGAAATTTGAAGAACCTAAATCAATGGAGATTCCTAAAAAAAAATTTAATCTAAAAGAATTAGGATATGAAAATTGGATAGAAAAAAATAATAAAAATTTATCTGTAATCATAGAAAAAAATTCTAAAAGATTACAGATTTTATCTCCATTTCTAGAATGGGATAAAAATAATTTACTTAATATTAAACTTCTGATAAAAATAAAAGGAAAATGTACCACAGATCATATTTCTATGGCTGGTCCATGGTTAAAATATAGAGGTCATCTTGAAAAGATTTCTGAAAATTTATTAATGGGAGCTATAAATGCTTTCAATCATGAAAAAAATAAAGTAAAAAATGTTATAACGAGAAATTATAGTACTGTTTATGATCTTGCTAAATTTTATAAGTCAAAAAATATACAAACTTTAATTGTAGGAGAATATAATTATGGAGAAGGCTCTTCAAGAGAACATGCAGCCATGGAACCTCGTTTTTTAGGAGTTCGTATAGTCCTTGTTAAATCTTTTTCTAGAATACACGAAATAAATTTGAAAAAACAAGGAATTTTAGCTCTAACTTTTTTAAATCCTAATGATTATTACAAAATTCAAGAAGAAGATACTTTACATTTTTATGTAAAAAATATACGCCCTAATCAAAACATAAAAGTGGAATTAATTCATAATAACGGATTTAAAGAAAAGATTATAGTACAGCATTCTTATAATAAAAAAGAAATTCAATGGTTTAAAGCTGGTTCCTCTTTAAATTTTATTAAAAAAGAATACACATGAAAATTATAAAAAATTTTTTTATAAAAGTTATTAGATTATATCAAATGTTAATATCTCCATGGATAGGTAATAATTGCAGATATATACCAACTTGTTCAAATTATATGATTTTATCATTAAAGAAATGGAATCTAATCAAAGCACTTTTTCTAAGTGTAGGAAGAATTATCAAATGTAATCCGTGGGGATCTTCGGTTTATGATTCTAAAAAATCAATTTAATAAATTATGGAAAGATTAGGATATATTATTTGGGATCCTATTCACAAATTTAATTTGTGGAAAAATTTTTTCATTCATGTTTATAGTCTAATGTTTGTGATTTCTTTTTTGTTAGGATGGTATATCATGAAATATTTTTATCAAAATGATAATATAAATAAAAAATATTTGGACCATTTATTTATCTTCACTTTTTTTGGAACTTTTATAGGAGCAAGGTTAGGTCAAGCTTTATTTTATGATTTTTCATATTTTTCAGATCATTGGATTGAAATTTTTCTCCCTATAAGAAGAAATCAGCATAATTTTTTATTAGGATTTATAAAAGGCTATGAATTTATTGGATTTAGAGGTTTATCTAGTCATGGGGCAACTGTAGGAATCATTTTGTCTAGTTTTTTTTATTGTAAAACAATTTTAAAGGATAAATCTTTTATTTGGTTATGTGATAGATTATGCATTCCTATATCAATATCTTCTGTTTTTATTAGAATAGGAAATTTTTTTAATTCTGAAATCGTAGGAAAACCATGCAGTGAAAAGTTACCTTGGGGGGTGAAATTTGTACAAATGGATACGGAATATGGAGAAATAGTACCTAGACATCCTACACAAATCTACGAGTCAATTAGTTATTTAATAATTTTCTTATTACTTTGGTATTTATACAAAATAGGTAAAAAAAATCATAATGGATTTTTATCCGGAATTTTTTTTATTTTACTTTGGTCTGTTCGTTTTTTTCTAGAATTTTTAAAAGAACCACAAGGAAAAGAAACTATTAATTTTTTATCTATAAATACAGGGCAATGGCTAAGCATCCCTTTTATTATTTTTGGATTTCTTCTTTTGAATGTATCAAAAATAAAAAAATATTCTTAATAAAAAATGAAAAAAAACAATATTTTTTTATTTTTGATAATATGTTTTTGTTTTATTATAAATTCTTCTGAAAGATTTTTTGATGATTCTGATATGTTTTTAGAAATTGGGAATCTGTTAGAAATCAAATTTATTAAAAATGGAGAATTATATTTAATAAATAATAATTTCATTATAAAAAAAATAGATATAGAATTAGCATATTTAGATACGGAAAAAAAAAATGGATTAAAATATAGATCTTATATAAAAGAAAATAGAGGAATGTTATTTTTATTGAAAAATCAAGAAGAATATAAACAAATAAACATGAAAAATGTACAAATTCCTCTAGATATTGTATATATCGATCAATTTGATACTGTTATTTTTGTGAATAAATATATAAATCCTATGAAAGATATAGAAATTATAAATTTCCCTTCAAACACAAACATAAAATATATTTTGGAGGTTAACGCTGGAATGACAAATAAATGGGGGGTTAAAGAAGGACTAACTAAAATTAGTTGGGTTGTTAAAAATAATTAAATAATTTTAATCATGTAAAAAAATTATCTTTATTTTTTTATCTTGTTTAATTTTAAATTAAAAAAATATGGTTTTTATATCTGAAGAAGCTAAAAACAAATTAATTTCTCTCATGAAAAAAGAAGGACTTTCTCATAATGTTTCTTTTGTGAGATTTGGAGTTAAATCTGGTGGTTGTTCAGGAATGTCTTATGAGCTTACTTTTGATCAAAAAAAACAAGAAGGAGACAAGCTTTTTCAACATAAAGAAATGAAAATACTAGTTGATCAAGATAGTGTTCCTTATTTGAAAGGAACAATATTAGAATATTCAGATGGATTAGATGGAAAAGGATTTTATTTTAATAATCCTAAAGCTAAACATACATGTGGATGTGGAAAGAGTTTTTCATCATAATGAAATGAAAAAAAATAATAAAATACTGAAAGATTTATCTGAATCTGAATACAAATATGGTTTCTATACTCCAATAGAATCAGACAAAATTCCAGAAGGTTTAAATGAGGAAGTTATTCGAAAAATAACAGAAAAAAAAAAGGAACCAACATGGATGTTGGATTGGAGGTTAGAATCTTATTATATATGGAAAAAAATGGATCCTCCAAAATGGGCTAATATAAAATATCAGACTCCAGATTTTCAAAAAATAAGTTATTACTCTGCTCCCAAAAAAAAAATAGATTTAAATAATTTGGAAGAAGTAGATCCAGAATTAATAAATACCTTTAACAGATTAGGAGTTCCTATAGAAGAACAAAAAATACTTTCAGGTGTAGCAACAGATATAGTATTAGATTCCGTTTCTTTAGTTACTACATTTCAAAAAAAATTACAAGAAAAAGGAATCATATTTTGTTCTATAAACGATGCTTTAAAAAAACATCCAAATATTGTAAAAAAATATTTAGGTTCAGTTGTTTCCAAAAGAGATAATTTTTATGCAGCCTTAAATTCGGCTGTATTTTCAGATGGTTCTTTCTGTTATATTCCAAAAGGAATACGTTGTCCTATGGAACTATCTACATATTTTCGTATTAATGAAAATAAAACTGGTCAGTTTGAAAGGACTTTAATTATCGCAGATAAAGATTCTTATGTTAGTTATCTAGAAGGATGTACTGCTCCACAAAGAAAAGAACATCAATTACATGCAGCTGTGGTAGAAATTATAGCATTGGAAAATGCCGAAATTAAATATTCTACCGTTCAAAATTGGTACCCTGGAAATAAAAAAGGAGAAGGAGGTGTTTTAAATTTTGTTACAAAACGTGGATTATGTGAAAAAAAAGCAAAAATATCTTGGATACAAGTAGAAACAGGTTCTTCAATCACCTGGAAATATCCATCTTGTATTTTAAAAGGTGATTTTTCCATGGGAAAATTTTATTCTTTGGCTTTAACTAAAGATTTTCAACAAGCAGATACGGGAACTAAAATGATACATATAGGAAAACATACTAAAAGTGTTATTATATCAAAAGGAATATCCGTTGGAAAAGCTCAAAATAATTACAGAGGTTTGGTAAAAATTGCTTCTCAAGCGATCCATTCTCGTAATTTTTCTCAATGTGATTCTTTATTAATTGGAAATAAATGTGGAGCTCATACTTTTCCATATATTCATGTATATAATTCCACTTCCAAAGTGGAACATGAAGCTACAACTTCAAAAATTGGAGAAAATCAAATTTTTTATTGTAATCAAAGAGGAATAAGTACAGAAAAAGCAATTTCTTTAATTGTTCATGGTTTTAGTAATGAAGTTTTGAAAAAACTTCCCATGGAATTTGCAATAGAAGCCCAAAAACTTTTAGAAATTTCTTTGGAAGGATCTGTAGGATAATAATAAAAATTATGTTAAATATAGAAAATTTACATGTTTCTATAGGAAATAAAAAAGTTCTTAGAGGAATTAATTTAAAAATAAATGCAGGAGAAATACATGTTATTATGGGACCTAATGGATCTGGAAAAAGTTCTCTTGCTTCTGTAATAGCAGGAAAAAAAGAATATAAAATAACCGAAGGTAATATTTATTTTTTTAGTAAAAACTTGAAAAATTTGTTACCAGAAGAACGGGCACATTTAGGTATTTTTCTTTCTTTTCAACATCCAGTAGAAATACCTGGAATATCCATCATAAATTTTATTAAAACAGCGATTAATTCTATTCAAGAAGCAAAAAATGTGAATAAAATGTCTTCTAAAGATATTATTTTAAAAATAAAAGAAAAATCTTCTTTATTGGGTATTGAAGATGATTTTTATTATCGTTCTTTAAACGAAGGTTTTTCGGGTGGTGAGAAAAAACGTAATGAAATATTTCAAATGATGATGTTAGATCCTTTATTATCTATTTTAGATGAAGTGGATTCAGGTTTAGATATAGATGCTTTACGTATAGTTGCTCAAGGTATTAATACTTTTAAAAATGATAAAAATTCTATTTTAATTATTACTCATTACAAAAGATTATTAGATTACATTTTTTCAGATTATGTTATACATGTTCTATATAATGGAAAAATTATTTATTCAGGAAATCAAAAATTAGCTGAAAAATTAGAAAAAAAAGGATATGATTGGATAATAAGGAGCCAAGTATAAACAAAAAAAAACATGCAGTTAAAAGAAAAAATAACTTTGTTAATTAATAATTTTTCTTATGAAAAAAAAGTGGGTTCTTATATATCTTTTTTACAAAAAAAACATTCTAGTTTTTTTCAAAAAAAAGGATTTCCTTCTTCTTCTATAAATGAGGAATGGAAAAATACAGATATTGATTCAATTATTAATCAGGATTATAATATTGTTTCCGATAATGAAAAAATAAAAAATATAGAACATAAAAAAATAGAAGAATTCACTTTTTTAAAAAAAGAAAAATCTTTTATTTTGATTTTTGTAGATGGAAAATATAACCCTTATCTTTCTTACACTCATACAAAAAATATTATTTTATCAAATATAGCGTCTGTAAAGGAAAATGAAATTAAAGATTATTATGGTAGATTATCGTACCAATATGATACATTTTATACTCTAAACACATTGCTATTAAAAGATGGAGCATATATTTATATTCCTGATAATACATTTTTAGATGATCCTATAGAGATATTGCATATATCTACAGGTAGTATTGAATCTAAAATTATGTTGAATCACAGAAATTTGATTATAGTAGGGGAGTATTCTTATGTTAAAATTATAGAACATTATAAATGTTTAAAAAAACATCTTGTTTTTCTAAATTCTGTTAGTGAAATTTATGCTATGAACCATAGTATAATTGATTATTATAAAGTACAAAATGATTCAGAAGAGACTTCTGTAATAGATAATACATTTTTAAAACAAAATAAAAACAGCAAATGCACTGTGTACACTTTTTCTATTCAAGGAAATTTTATAAGAAATAATTTAAAATTTTATTCTAGTGGAGAAAAAACTTATTCTTATTTATATGGAATTTCTCTTTTGTCAGGAAAACAATTTGTCGATCATCATACTTTGATAAAACATTTTTGTTCAAATTCTTACAGTTTTCAACTGTATAAGAATATTTTATGTGAAAAATCCAAAGGTATTTTTAATGGAAAAATAGTTGTTGATAAATTTATCAAAGAAATAGATGCTTTTCAAAAAAATCATAATATTATTCTTTCCGATGAAGTGTGTTTATATGCTAAACCTCAATTAGAAATTTATTCTGAACATGTAAAGTGTTCACATGGTTGTACCGTAGGTAATATACAAGAATCTGAATTATTTTATCTTCAATCAAGGGGTCTTCCTGAAAAAAAAGCTAAAATGTTATTATTGTTATCTTTTTTAGAAGAAATGTTGGTTCCTATTCATATTTTTGAATTGAAAAAATTTATACATCAAAAAATGATGGAAAAATTATATAAACACTTATAATAATATATGTTTTCAGAAAAAGAAATACAGAAAATAAGAAATCAATTTCCTATTTTAAAAGAAAGAGTATATTCTAATCCTTTAGTTTATATGGATAATGCAGCAACAACTCAAAAACCTTTAAAAGTAATTCAAGCATCTCAAGATTATTATAATACTATGAATTCTAATGTTCATAGAGGTCTGCATTATCTTAGTCATAAAGCCACTTTTTATGTTGAAAAAGTAAGGGAAAAACTTCAAAAGTTTATTCATGCAAGATATTCTTCAGAAATTATATTTACAAAAGGTACTACAGAATCTATAAATTTAGTGGCTTCTAGTATGGATCCTTTTTTAAAAAAAGGAGACGAAGTCATTATTTCTTGTATTGAACATCACTCAAATTTTGTTCCGTGGCAAGTTCTTTGTAAAAAGAAAGGTGCTATTTTGAAAATAATATCTATTTATGAAAACGGATTTTTAAAATTAAAGGATTTTGAATTTTTAATTTCAAAAAAAACAAAAATAGTTTCTATTAGTCATATATCTAATGTTTTAGGGATTATAAACCCGATCAAAAATATTATTAAAAAATCTCATGAATATGGGGCTTTAGTTTTAATTGATGGAGCTCAAGCTCCATCTAATCTAGATTTAGATGTACAAGATTTAAATGTTGATTTTTATGTTTTTTCTGCTCATAAAATGTATGGACCTACTGGAATTGGTATATTATATGGAAAAAAGAAAATATTAGAAAAATTACATCCTTATCAATTTGGAGGTGAAATGATTAAAAATGTGAGTTTCAATCAAACAACCTATTCCGATTTACCATTTAAATTTGAAGCGGGGACTCCAAACATAGAAGGAATTATTGTATGGGGTTTTGCTATAGATTTTGTAAAAGAAATAGGAATTTCTAATATTCAATCTTATAAAAAAAATCTTTTGATATATGCTGTAAAACGTTTAAGTTTAATAGATGGAATCCAATTATATGGAAAAAGTAACGATTTTTCTAAAAAATCGGGTATTATTTCGTTTAACTTAAATAAATTACATTGTTTTGATGTGGGAAGTATCTTAGATCGTTTGGGAATTGCGGTTAGAACAGGTCATTTATGTGCACAACCTCTTATGGAATTTTTTAAAGTTCCAGGAATGATTCGTATTAGTTTTTCTATATATAATACTTTTAAAGAAATAGATTATTTGTTTGAAGGTCTTTTAAAAGCAAAAAAAATTTTATTGAAATAAAAAAAACTATCTTAGATTATTTATTCATTATGTATGCTATTGTTAATATAAAAGATAAACAATTTAAACTTATTGAAAATAAATATGTTTACATTCCTCACATTTCTACAAATGTAGGAGAAGAAATATTATTAAATCAAGTTGTTTTATTTTATAAAGAAGGAACAGTATTTTTAGGAAATCCTTTTTTAGAGAAAATAAACGTAAAAATAAAAATATTACAACATATAAAAGGTAAAAAAATCATTATTTTTAAGAAAAAAAGAAGAAAAGGATATAAAGTTAAAAATGGATTTAGACCTTTATTTTCAAAAATAAAAATAATTTCTTTTTTAGAAAAAAAATAGAATAATAATATATGGCTCATAAAAAAGGTTCTGGAAGTTCTAGAAATGGAAGAGATTCGTCAGGAAGAAGATTAGGTGTTAAAATATATGGTAACCAATACGTTAATTCTGGTAATATCATAATTCGTCAAAGAGGAACAAAACATCATCCGGGAAAAAATGTAGGAATAGGAAAAGATCATACTTTATATGCTATCAAAAATGGTTATGTTTCTTTTAAAAAAGGGAAAAATAACAAATCAATTGTTTCTGTTATAGAAACCAAGACTGGGTAGTTCAATTAGGACAGAACAATAGTTTCCTAAACTGTAAGTTGTGGGTTCGAATCCCTCCCCAGTTACAAAAAAAGAGTGGTCCCAGCTGGATTTGAACCAGCGACTCCCTGATTATGAGTCAGGTGCTCTAACCAACTGAGCTATGGGACCTGAAAAAAAAATGAAAACTGTGCAAGTTTACAACATTATTTTTCCTATTACAAATTTTTTGAAAGTTTTCTTCATATTATACTTGTAATTCAATTGATAAAATTATGAAAAAAGTGAATTTGATTAAAAATAATAGATTATCTTCAATATTTTTTATGGAAATAGCAGAAATTATTAATAATGAGGAAATTTATTTTAATCAAAATAAAAATAGAATTTTAGTTACTTTGATGAGGGTATATTTCAATCCTGAAATAAACTTAATAAAAGCATATATTATTGTTTATCCTTTTCTGGATCAAAAAGTATTCAGCTATATTCGTAGCAGATCTAAGTTTTATAGAAAATTGCTTTCTAAAAGACTTAGATATCGTGTGAAAAAAATTCCAGAATTGCATTTCTGTGCGACTGTATAATATTTAATAGTTTTTGAAAACTTCTTTTTATATATCTATACGTTATTTTTTTTCTAAGAAAAGGACTAATCTTGTTAATATTATTGTTTTTTTATCAATTTTATCTATTAGTGTAACCACATTTTCTTTATCCACAATTTTATTTGTTTTTTCTGGATTAAAAGACTTAAATAAAAAATTTTATCAAAATTATTATCCTGATATTACTATTTCTTATTCAAATGAAAAAAATGTTTTTACTGATAATAATGTTGTAAAACAAGTGAGAACTATAAAAGAAATTATAGCTTATTCTAGGACTACCGAAAAAAAAGTTATTTTTCGTTATAATAATCATGAATATTTCCTCTTTTTAAAAGGAGTAGATAATGAGTATGAGAAAGTAATGGAAAAATTTAAAAAAATAAGTTTTAAAAAAAATAAATTTAATCATTTAAATATATATGTTGAATGGAATTCTATGGTTTCATATTTTCCAATGTTTTTTCATGTTCTTGATACCCCTTTACAAATACTTATTTTTGATTGCAAAAAAAATAAAAAAAATATTTTAGTTTTTCTTTTTATAAAAAAGAAGGTTTCAATAAAAGGAGTTTTTCATTTTATAACTAAAATGGATAAACAATATTTATTTTGTGATTTATCCGAATTTCAAAACGTAATGAAAAAAAAATTTTTTCACACATTAGAAATCAGAATTGATGATAAAGCTAATATAGGAAAAGTTAAAAATGTTTTAAAAAAAAAGTTAGGTCCAAAATTTAATATAATAACACGTGAAGAAAGAAGGAGAGTTTTTTATAAAATTCTGAATACAGAAAAAGTATTTATATATTTTTTATTTACATTAATGATGTTAATCATTGGATTTAGTTTATTTAGTGCTATTTTTATTTTACAATTAGATAAAATAAAAGAACTTTTTACATTATGGAATATGGGTTTTTCTTTGAATAAAATTAAGATGATATTTTTATATATAGGATTAATGATTAATATTTTTGGTTGTTTAATTGGTTTATTTATATCTTATATTGTTTGTTTCCTACAAACAAAATATAAAATATTTAAAATAGATAAAACAATAGCTTTTCCTGTTAAAATTACAATAGAAGATTCTTATATGGTTGCATGTCTAATTTTATTAATAGGATCAATCATCTCTCTTTTTTCCTTAAAAAGAATTCAGAATATGATTTTTTACTATTATAAATGATATTTCTTAAGAGGTTCAGATGTTTCCACATTAAAAAATATTTCTTTTGCTTCTTTTTCAAATTCCTTAATATTAGGAAATCTATTGGAATAATGTCCTAATAATAGTTTTTTAACTTTTGCTTTTTTAGCTATGTATGCTGCCTGGTTTGCTGTAGAATGACCTGTATGAATAGCTCTGTTTTCTTCTTCTTTTAGAAATGTGGATTCGTGATATAATAAATCTACATATTTTATATGTTCGACTATAGGTAAATAAAAAGATGTGTCTGAACAAAAAGCGTAAGATAATATTTTAGGAGGATCAAATGTCAATTGACAATTGGATATGATTTCTCCATTTTTAGTTTTAAAATCTTTTCCTGATTTTAAATCAGGATAGTCTTTGATTTTAATCTCTGGTATTTTTTTAATTTCTTCTATATTTAATTTTCTATTACTGGGTTTTTCTCTAAAAAGAAATCCATTCGTATAAATTCTATGTTTCAATGGAATGGAAAAAACTTCTATTTCTTTATTTTCCATAATTTTTTCCAATTTACTGGATGATAATTCTATATGATCTATACAATATTTAAGTTTGGTATAAGACCATTTAAAATGAACATCTATAATTTCTTTTAAACCTTTTGGAGCATAAATATTTACTGATTTTTCTCTACCTAATAAATGAAAAGTGGATAGTAATCCAATAAGTCCAAAAAAATGATCTCCATGTAAATGAGATATAAATATGTGTATTATTTTATTAAATTTTATTTTTGCTTTTCTTAATTGAACTTGCGTTCCTTCACCACAATCAATAAGAAAGGAAAAACCTTTCATTTCCAATATTTGAGCAGTAGGATGAAATTTTTTATTTGCGGGTATAGAAGAATGACACCCTAAAATAGTTAATGAAGACTTTTTCATTATAAAAAGAATTTTTCAAAGAATTTTATAGTTTATGTTTATAACTGATTTTTTTTATAATCTTTATAAAAATGTTTAATCTTGTTTTTTTATATTTTCCTTTTTCTTTTTTAAAAGAAAAATACTTCCACTAATTATTATAATAAAAGATGTTATTAAAATCAATCCAAAATCTGTATTTACTCCTTCTTTCGATAAAAGAGAATCCTCATTTTTCATAAATAAAAACATAGTAAATATAGCAAATGCATTATTAAAAACATGCAATAATATACAGTTTATAATAGAAGAAGTTATAAAATAAATAAATCCTATAAAACTACCAATAATGAGTCCTCCTACAAATTGCCATGGATTCATATGAGTTAATCCAAATAGAAATGAAGAAAATAAAATTGCTTTTATAGGATGAATTTTATTTTTTAACATTCCATTCAAAATAATACCTCTAAAAAGAACTTCTTCGCATATAGGAGCTAACAATATTGTAGTAGAAAAAAAAGGAATTGGATTTTTAATTTCTTCTCTCAGAAACTCTTCAATTTCCTTATACATATTCCCTAGTATGGGCCCTTCTCTTGGAACTAATGAAGAAAAGAATTCATTGATAATAATCATACAAAACATCATACAAAAAATAATAAAATAAATATACCATGGAGATAATTTCATGGATAAATCTATAATAAGGTTTTTTTTTTGAGTTTGATGAGATATAAAAATAAATAAAAAAATAAAAGGAAAAGTATATGATATTGAAAATATCATACTTTCAGGTAAATTAATATAAATCAATAATTTTCTAAGAATAACATTAAAAAAGTTTAATGCAACAAATCCCACTATTAATAAAATCGATTCGATATAGCTTATTTTAAAATAATTTTTCATAATAAATATTGAAAATTCGTTTTTATTTTTTGTTTTATAATTTTGTTATTTATTGTTTTCATTATTATTTATTTTTATAATAAAATATTTTTCATTTAATGAAAAATAAAATAATTTTCATATATATACACAAAGTCATAATCATAAATAAAATTTTATAAGAAAATCAAATAATCAATTATGTTGTGTTTCGATATTCTATCATTATATCAAAGTTATGAATCTTTTAAAGATAGAAGAATTAGTAGTTCAAAAATTTTTATACATTCTGATTTATTAAAAATCATGAATAAGTATAAAGATATATGCTCTATTATTCCTATAGGATTTTCTATAGAAAAAAGAGAAATTTTCAAAATAAAATGGGGTATGGGGAAAATAAAAATATTCATTTGGTCTCAAATGCATGGAAATGAAACAACTGGAACAAAATCTATGTTTGATATTTTTCATTTTTTTTTATTAAAAAAAAATTGTGATTTAGTTAAATTCTTAAAAAAAAAATTAACTATTTTTTTTATTCCAATGTTAAATCCTGATGGATCAGAGATTTTTCAAAGAAGAAATGCTGTAAATATAGATTTAAATAGGGATGCAATTCGTTTACAATCTCCAGAAACAAAAATTTTATTTCAAGAAATAGAGAAAAACAAACCTGATATTTTATTTAATTTACATGATCAAAGAAGCATTTATAATGTTGGTTATAAAAGTTTTAATCCTGCTATTTTATCTTTTCTATCTCCTTCTATATCTATAAAAAAAGATGTTTTTACTATAAGTAGGAAAAAATCTATGGGAGTAATAAACTTTATTGTAGAAAAAATTCATAAAATTTTGCCTGATATAGGATCAATAGGAAGATTTTCTGATGAATTATACCCTACAGCAACTGGAGATAATTTACAAAAATTAGGTTATCCTTGTGTTTTAATTGAGTCAGGTAATTATCCTAAAGATTTTCATAAAGAAATTATTAGAAAATATAGTGTATTATCTATTATAACAGGAATTTATTTTGTTTCTGCTATAGAAAATATTGAAACAGATTATAAATCTTATTTTTCTATTCCGAAAAATAAAAATATATTATTAGATAAAATATATAGAAAAGTACAAGTATATAAAAATGAAACTAAACTTTTAGTAGATATAGGGTTAATGAACTTTGAAAAGTTTGATATATTGAAAAAAAATATTTCTATTTTTACTAAAATAGTGGATATAGGAGATTTATCCGATTATTTTGCTTACGAAGAACTTATCGTAAAGGGTAAAAAATTTTATGGAGAAAAAGGAGAAAGATTTCCTAAAATTGGAAGTATGGAGTATTTTAAAATTTTATAATTTATTTTTTAAAATAAGAAACAGAAAGTTTTTTTCTTCCTTTTTTTCTTCTTCTAGAGATAATTATTCGACCTGTTTTTGTGTTCATTCGTTTCATAAATCCATGAACATTTACTTTTCTTCTATTTGAAGGTTGATAAGTTCTTTTCATAATATTTTATAATTTTCTGTTTTTTTTCTTTTTTAAGAATTTTTTTTTGAAAGGATAAAAAAAATAGTATCAACATGCCAATAATAAAACCTGTAAAAAAGAAAATTATACGTCTTGAAAAGTTCATGGTACAATACCAAAAAAAAAACACACGAAAATAATTTACATAAATTTTTTATTTTTTTTATGATATTTTTTGTCAAATTTATTTATATATCTAGTATGATTGATTTTATTAATTAAAAGTTTAATTCTATAATTAGAGAATATTATTTATATGCTTGAAAAGCAAAAAACTATTAAAGAAAAAATTTCTTTACAAGGATTTGGGTTATATACTAAAAAAAAAGTAACTATTACTTTGAATCCAGCTCCAGTTCATACTGGTTTTATTTTCATTAGAACAGATATAAAAGAAAAACCTTGGGTTAAGGTTCATTATTCTTTTATGATAAAAGGAAGCATAGATAAAGGTATTGTTTTGGAAAATAATGGGTTTAAGATTTATACCATTGAACATATTTTGGCTGCTTTGACAGGTATGGATTTAGATAATATGATTATAGAATTAGATAATGTTGAAATCCCTATTATGGACGGTTCTTCTAAGTTTTTTGTAGAAGCTATTCAAAAAGTAGGAATAATAGAACAAAACGAAATAAGAAAATATTATTCTGTAACAAAAGTAATTTCCTATGAAAATACAAAAACAGGGGGTGAAATTATAGCGTTTCCTTATAAAAAATTTGAAATTATGATTGTTATAGATTTTAATAAAAATCATGCAAAAAATGCTATTTTTAAGCATGTGTATCAATTTCAAAAAATTGCAAGTTCAAAAATTTTTTGCTTACTTTGTTTACAAAAAAACGAACAAAAAAAAGAAATTAATTCTTATTATCAATATAATAAGACGTTCAACGAAATCACGAAGCATCTTCTTTTAGATATTATAGGTTTCTTAACTTTAATGGGAATCAAGATAAAAGGTAAATTCATTTTTTATAATCCAGATAATTATATTATTATGCAATTTTTAAAGGAGTTAATGAATAAAATTCAAACATTTAAAAAAAATGATATTTCTGAATTTGATTTAAAAAAGAAACCTCTTTTAGATATAAAAAATATTATGAAAATTCTACCTCACAAACCTCCATTTTTGTTGGTAGATAAAATTATAGATTTAACAGAAAATAGTATTGTAGGAGTTAAAAATGTGACCATGAATGAATCTTTTTTTATAGGACATTTTCCTAGAGAACCAATTATGCCTGGGGTATTACAAATAGAAGCTATAGCACAAGTTGGAGGAATCCTTATTTTGAATAAACTAAGTCACCCTAAATTATATTCTACTTATTTATTAAAAATAGACAAAGTAAAGTTTAAACAAAAAATAGTTCCTGGAGATATGATTATTTTTCAAGTTCATTTATTAGAATCCATGAGAAGAGGAATTGTCCATATGAAAGGTATGGGTTATGTTAATAATAAACTTGTAGTAGAAGCAGAAGTTGTTGCAAAAGTAGTTAAAAACTGTGAAAAATTTTAAATTTATAAAAAAAAAGGCTGGGAATATTTAACTATCTAAAAAATATATCCTTTTTTAAGGAAAACTGAAAAAATTTAGTAATAGGTCGTATTATTAAAAAATAATTTTTTACCAAAAAAAATTTGAAATAAATATTCATATAATTTTAAAGTACCTATTTTTCTCATATTAAAAGAAAAAAATTTTTTCTTTTTAAGAACTCCTTTTACAGTATTACAATGAATTGAATAATAATAAATTGTTCTTAAGGAATTAAATTATTGTATACTTTTCTTTTATTTTTTTTATTTTAATCAAGAATAAGGAGATTAAAAAATAAATACAAAACAGAAAATGGATCTTAGGGATAATTAGTAGTATAAAAAATTTAAAAGATAAAATTTAATTCATTTGATATAAAATTAATTTAAAAGTTATGAGTATTTTGATAGATAAAAACACTAAAGTCCTTGTACAAGGTTTGACTGGTAAAGAAGGGTTATTTCATACTAAACAAATGATAAATTACGGAACAACTATAGTAGGGGGTATAACTCCGGGAAAAGGAGGTGAAATATATTTAGGAATTCCTATTTTTAATACTATGGAAGAAGCAATAAATCATACAGATGGAAATGTAAGCGTTATTTTTGTTCCTCCTGCTTTTGCTTCTGATGCAATTTTAGAATCTATTTATGTGAATATACAAATTATTGTGTGTATAACAGAAGGAATTCCTGTTTCAGATATGATTCGGATTAAACATTTTTTGAAAGGGAAAAAATCTTGTTTAATAGGACCAAATTGTCCTGGAGTTATTTCTACGGAAAAATCTAAAGTAGGAATAATGCCTAATTCAGTTTTTAAAAAGAAAGGAAATGTAGGAATTATCTCTAGATCAGGAACTCTAACTTATGAAGCGGCATCCCAAATTGTAAAATTTGGCTATGGAATTTCTACTGCTATTGGAATAGGTGGAGATTCTATTATTGGAATCAGTGTAAAAGAAATTATGAAATTATTTTTACATGATTCAGAAACAGAATGTATTGTTATGATTGGAGAAATAGGAGGGAAATTAGAAATAGAAGCCTCCGAATGGATATATAAATTAAAAAATAAAAAACCGGTGATAGGTTTTATAGCTGGGCAAACAGCTCCAAAAGGAAAAACAATGGGTCATGCTGGAGCTATTATAGAAAAAAAAATAGAGACAGCACAAGAAAAAATGAAAATCATGGAAAAAAATGGAATACATATTGTGCAATCACCAGATAATATAGGTGAATCTGTATATGAAGTTCTTCGTTAAATAAATATTATACAAAAAAAATAGAAAACATAGAAAAATTTTTGATAGTTGGATTAGGAAATCCAGGGTATTTATATGAAAAAACTAGACATAATTTAGGTTTTATAATTTTGGATCAAATGTCTAAAAAATATTTTTTCTCTTTTTCAAAAAAAAAGTTAGGTTTTATTTCTGAATTTAAATATAAGAATAAATTGATTTTTTTTTTGAAACCTTCTACTTATATGAATCATAGTGGAATTTCTATTAAATATTGGATGAATAAAAAAAAAATTACATTAACAAATATTCTTGTGATATCCGACGATATTTATTTAGACTTTGGTAATTTTCGTCTTAGAGGACAGGGAGGAAGTGGAGGACATAATGGTTTAAAAAATGTGGAAAAAGAAATAGGAACATCTTATTATGCACGTCTTCGTTTTGGTATTAAAAAAAATCATTATGACTTTGATAAGAAAAAAGATTCTTATGTATTGGGTAATTGGAAAAATGAAGAAATAAATGATTTATTTACCAAATTAGATGTAGGTATAAAAATAATACTTTCATTTATAGAAAATGGACTGCTTAAAACAATGAATATGTTTAATCGTCATAAAGCCTTGTAGTTTAATAGGATAGAATATAGGATTCCGATTCCTATGGTATGGGTTCGATTCCCTTCAAGGTTATTTTATTATTTTAAATTTTCAAATAATCATGATTCATTATATTCGTAATTTTTGTATTATAGCACATATAGATCACGGAAAAAGCACGTTAGCTGATCGGTTATTAGAATTCACTAAAACAGTTTCGAAAAAAAAACGAAATCAATTATTGGATGATATGGATTTAGAAAGAGAACGTGGAATAACCATTAAAAGTCATGCTGTTCAAATGGAATATAAATATAAGAATAAAATATATATTTTGAACCTTATAGATACACCTGGACATGTTGATTTTTCGTATGAAGTATCTCGTTCTATTGCAGCTTGTGAAGGAGCCCTATTAGTTGTTGATTGTACGAAGAGTGTACAAGCACAAACTATATCTAATCTTTCTTTGGCATTAAAAAATCATTTAGTTATTATTCCAATTTTAAATAAAATAGATTTATGTGATTCCATTTCGGAAAATGTCATAAAAGAAATTGTGGAATTAGTAGGATGTGAAAAAAAAGATATTATTTCCGTTAGTGCTAAAAATGGATTAGGAATTGATAATGTTTTAAATAAAATAGTAACACGTATTCCTGCTCCAAAAGGAGATCCAAAAGCTCCTTTACAAGCACTCATTTTTGATTCATTATACAATCCATTTAGAGGAATAGAAGCGTTTTTTAGAATAAAAAATGGTTTTATCCGAAAAGGACAAGAATTACAATTTATGTCTACAGGAAAAATTTATTCTGCTTGTGAGATAGGTACGTTGAAACTTCAACGTGTTTCAAAGAATCAAATTAATACAGGAGATGTTGGATATGTTGTATCCGGTATCAAAAATACAAAAGAAATAAAAGTAGGAGATACAATAACAGATGCTAAAAACCCAGCTAAGAAAGCAATACAAAAATTTAAGGAATTTAAACCTATGGTTTTTGCTAGTATTTACCCTGTTACTTCTGATAAATATGAAGAATTACGTTCTTCGATAGAAAAATTGCAATTAAATGATGCTGCGCTTTCTTTTAGTCCTGAATCTTCTACTGCATTAGGTTTTGGTTTTCATTGTGGATTTTTAGGGTTACTTCATATGGAAATAGTGAAAGATCGTTTAGAACGTGAATATAATGTTTCTGTAATACTTACTATTCCTAGTGTTTCCTATAGAATTTATAAAAAAAATGATCAAAAAGTTTTAATTATTAATAATCCTTCTGATTTTCCAGAAATAGAAAAATTGAAAAAAATAGAAGAACCATATGTTTTAGTTTCTATTATAACTAAAGATGTTTACATAGGTAACATCATATCATTATGTATTGAAAAAAGAGGAAGTATGGTAGGGAATCATAATTATATGACTTCAAAAAGAATTAAAATTATGTTTGAAATTCCTTTATCGGAAATTATATTTGACTTTTATGATAAGTTAAAAACTATTTCTAATGGATATGCGTCTTTTGATTATAATTTTGTTGGTTATAAAGATTCGGATTTAAAAAAAATTACTGTATTGATTAATTATGAAAAAATAGAAGCTTTATCTCTTTTAGTTCATAAAACAAAAGTTTTTTTTGTGGCTAAAAAAGTGTGTCAAGAATTATCTGTCTTAATTCCAAGACATCAATTTAGTATTCCTATTCAAGTTTCTGTATCTGGAAAAATTATAGCAAGAGAAACTATTAAGGCTTTAAGAAAAAATGTTACGGAAAAATGTTATGGAGGTGATATTACTAGAAAAAGAAAACTTTTAGAAAAACAAAAAAGAGGAAAGAAAAAAATGCGTCAGATAGGAAAAGTTGAAATACCATCATCTGCTTTTATGGCTTTTTTGAAAGTTAAAAATTAATTTTACAAGAAATAAAAATAAATATTTTTAATATGTCTATTAAAATAGGAATTAATGGAATTGGAAGAATAGGAAAACTAGTTTTATTGAATGCTTTAAACAGAAATAATATTGAAGTAATATCTATAAATGATTTAGTATCTATAGAATATTTGGCATATATGTTAAAATACGATTCTGTTCATGGTAATTTGAAAGGAAATATTCGCATTGAAGATAAAAATTATCTAATATTAAATGAAAAACGAATAAAGGTAAGTAACGAAAAAAATCCGGAGAAACTAAATTGGAAAAATCTAAATATAGAATATGTTGTTGAGTCTACTGGTTTATTTTTGACTAAAAATTCAGCTAATGCTCATTTAAAATCAGGAGCTAAAAAAGTGATTTTATCAGCACCTCCTAAAGATGATATACCCATGTTTGTTATGGGTGTAAATCATAAAGATTTGAAAAAAAATCAGAATATTGTATCTAATGCTTCTTGTACTACAAATTGTATGGCTCCAATTGTTAAAGTTTTGAATGATAATTTTGGAATATCTGAGGGGTTGATGACGACTATACATGCTTCAACTGCAACTCAAAAAGTTGTTGATTCTGTTTCTTATAGAGATTGGAGGGGTGGAAGATCTTCATTGGTTAATATAATTCCATCCTCAACAGGAGCGGCTAATGCAGTAGGAAAAATTATTCCTAGTTTAAATGGTAAATTAACAGGAATGGCTTTTAGAGTACCTGTAGCAGATGTTTCCGTTTTGGATTTTACGGTTAAATTAAAAAATAATACTAATTTTGAAAGAATTAAGTTTTGTTTGAAACAAGCTTCTGAAACTACATTAAAAGGAATATTAGGATATACAGAAGATCCAGTTGTTTCTACTGATTTTTTGGGAGATGCAAGAATTTCTATTTTTGACGCAAATTCTAGTATTATGTTGAATTCCAATTTTTTAAAAATAGTTTCTTGGTATGATAATGAAATTGGTTATTCTACAAAATTATTAGATCTTATTGATTATATGCATTCTTTAGGATAAAAACTAATTAGAATTTTTTATGTTTATGGAATTTTTTTTAGAAAAAAAAATTTTTTTTTGTATTTATCAATTTGAAAAATAAAATTTTTTACTCCATTACTTACCATTAAAAATGGAGCTTTTACAGTTTGATTATATATAGAAATTTGATCGAAAGTTTTTTGTGTAATGGAAATTTTGGGAGTTTTACATTCAATAAGTATATGTGGTTTTTTTTTAAGTTGAACTAGAATATCTAATCGTTTATTTAGCTTATTTATTTTTAAAGGATATTCCACCCATATATTAGAATTTTTATAGTTTTTCAATTTTTTTAATAAAAAAATTATATATTGACGTATTACTTCTTCTTGAGTAAAAAGATAAAATTTTTTTCTGATTACGCAAAATATATAAACTTTATTCTTTATTTTTTTCAAAAATAAATGTTTTTTTATAAAAGAGATTAAGCAATTCATAATGCCATAATTTATTAATTAATAAAAATTAAAAATTTTTTCTAAATAAAGAAATAAATATTTTTATGTTATTCAAAAAAAAAATACAAAATTGTGTAATTATTGGGTCTGGTCCTGCTGGTTATTCTGCCGCTGTGTATACGGCAAGAGCTAATATGAATCCAGTTCTTTTTACTGGACTTCAACCTGGAGGACAGTTGACTACTACAAGTGATGTGGATAATTATCTTGGATTTCCAAAAGGAATTAACGGAAATGATCTAATGAATAATTGTGATAAGCAAGCAAGACGTTTTCATACTAAAATAATAAACGAATCAGTAAGCCGTGTGGTTTTATCTAATAAAGAAGGAGGTATACATTATATTTTTTTTGGAGAAAAAAAATGTATAAAAAGTAGGGGAGTGATTATAGCTACAGGTTCTACCCCTAAATTTTTAGGAAAAAACAAAGAAAAGAAATTCATTGGACTAGGAGTTTCTTTTTGTGCTACTTGTGATGGTTTTTTTCATAAAGAAAAAGATGTAGCAGTAATAGGAGGAGGAGATTCTGCTTTAGAAGCAGCAAATTATTTGTCAAAAATTTGTAAAAGAGTATATTTAATAGTTAGAAAAGATCATTTTAAAGCATCAAAAATCTTGCAATATCATATTTCAAAAAAAAATAATATTAATGTTTTATTCTGTACTAATATCACAGATATTGTTGGAAATGATTTTCTAGAAGGTATTAAAATCATTAATTCAAAAAATAAAACGAATAAAACTATTTTAATTAGTGGTTTATTTATTACTATTGGACATATTCCTAATACAGAAATATTTAAAAATGAATTAGATTTAGATGAAAAAGGTTATATTATTGTACAAAAAGGAAAAACAACAACAAATAAACCAGGAGTTTTTGCTGCAGGAGATGTACAAGATCCTAATTATCGTCAAGCTATAACTTCCGCTGGAACTGGATGTATGGCTGCATTAGATTTGGAAAAATATTTATCTTTATGTGTATAGTAAAATATGAAAAAATATAATCATTTTTTTGATTTTTTAATTTCTCATGCAAAAATTTATGGTTTTATTTTTCCTTCTAGCGAAATATATGGAGGATTGAATGCTATTTATGATTATGGGCCATATGGAGTTGAGTTAAAAAATAATATAAAAGAATTTTGGTGGAAGTCTATGACTCAACTTCATGAAAATATAGTAGGATTGGATTCTTCTATACTTATGCATTCCGATGTTTGGTATGCATCTGGTCATGTAGATAAATTTAACGAATTATTAATTGATAATAAAGATTCTAAAAAAAGATATCGTCCTGAAATTTTGATCCAAGAATATGTGGAAAAAAATTTTTTAGATGATCCTAAAAAAAAAGAGAAAACATTATCTCGTTTGTCTCAATCTTTAAAAAAAAAGGATTTTTTAGATATAAGAGTTTTAATTGATGAATTATGTATTTGTGATCCTGTATTTAAAACAAAGAATTGGACAGAAATTCGTCATTTTAATATGATGTTTGAAATAAAAAATGAAAAAAATTTATTTCTTCGTCCTGAAACAGCTCAAGGTATATTTTCAAATTTTTATAATGTTATAAAATCTAATAGAATGAAAATTCCATTTGGAATTGCTCAAATAGGAAAATCATTTAGAAATGAAATTTTTGCAAGAAAATTTTTGTTTAGAATGCGTGAATTTGAACAAATGGAAATGCAATTTTTTATTCTTCCTGAAGAAGAAATTAAATGGTATGAATATTGGAAAAATTCTAGATTGAAATGGCATTTAGAATTAAATTTAGGAGATAAAAAATCCTATAGATTATCTGATCATGATCATTTAGCTCATTATGCAAGTGCAGGTTCAGATATAGAATTTCATTTTCCTTTTGGATTTAAAGAAATAGAAGGAATTCATTCTCGTAGGGATTTTGATTTAAAAAGTCATGAATTTTTTTCTAAAAAAAAATTAAGAGTTTTTGAATTGAAAAAAAATTATATTCCTTATGTTATAGAAACATCATTAGGATTAGACCGTTTTTTTTTGGCTATATTTTCTTCTTCCTTAAAAAAAGAAAAATTGGAAAACGGAACTATACGTGTAGTCTTGAAACTTCCTTATTATTTATCTCCAGTTAAAGCTGCTATATTTCCATTAGTTAAAAAAGATGGATTACCAGAAATAGCGAAAAAAATATTTAATGATATAAAAATTTGTCATCGATTGATTTATGATGAAAAAAAATCTATTGGAAAATTATATAGAAGACAAGACGCTATAGGAACACCATTTTGTTTTACTATAGATTATGATACTATAAAAACACATACAGTAACAATGAGAAATAGAGATAGCATGAAACAAAAAAGAATTCATGTAAAAGAAATATCTAAAATTATAGAAAAAGAAACTGGATTAAAAAAAATTTTGAAAAAACTATCTTATTCTATATAATTATGTTTTTTTTCTTATCTCAGCTTTTAATTCTTTTTTTAAAAAAAATTCAATTTCTTTCATTGAGATATTAATAATTTTATTAGTTAATGTTTTTTTTTCACTTTCAAAGAAAAAACTTACAGTATAAGATTTCTTTGAAACAGGTAAATTTTCTCCTTCATACAAATCATATATTTTAATTTTTTTAATTATATGATTTTCTTTTTTTTTGATTAATTGATTCATTTTTTCAAATGAAACAGTTTTATCTACTAATAACGATAAATCTCTTCTTGAACTAGGATATTTTGAAAATGGAATATAAGTTATTTTCTTTTTTTGAATTATAGATACTAGATATTTCCAATCGATTTCCGCATAAAATATTTCATTTTTTTTTAAAATAATTTTTTTAAATTTTCCTAGTTCGACTAATTTTTTTTGATTATATAGTATAGAAATACCGTTTTCCAATAACGGATGTTTAGAAAGTATTTGAGTATAATTGCATATTCCGCTTTTTTGAAAAATTTGTTCAATAACTCCTTTTAGATAAAAAAAAGGATAATTTTTCGATCCAATTTTGTTTTTTTCTGATATGCTTATTCCAAGGTAAGTTTTTTCTAAGAATTTTCTATTGTTTTTGTAATAGACTTTTCCTAATTCAAAAAATTTTATAATTGAGTCAGTTCTATTATTATTATAATTGTATTTTATACAATCTATCATACTAAATAATAAGCTAGAACGCATAATTTTATGATTATGATTTATTGGGTTGAGAACTTTAATTTCTTTTCTGTTAAAAAAAGAATTGAATAAAGAAGAATATTTATCTTCATTTACCATAGTGGAAGAAATAATTTCTTGAAAACCATAACAAACTAGTTGTTCAAAAAGTATTTTTTGTATCTCATATTCTGTTTTGTAAAAACACTTGTGAAGTGTAGGTATTTTCATTTTATTATATACCGTAATTTGGTGAATTCCATAAATCCGTAAAATTTCTTCAATAACATCTATTTCTCTTTTAACATCTGTTCTATAGGAAGGAACACTGATAAATAAATATTTATCATTTTCATATAGAATTATTATTTCCAATAATAATAAAATTTTTTTTATTTTTTTTTTCGATATTTTTTTGCCTATAGTATTTATGATTTTATTATAACGAAGTTTTATTTTCGGTAAAGATGTAGGATTGGGATAAAAATCAATAATTTTAGAATATTCTATTTTATTATTCATTATTTCTTTTATAAGAAAAACTGTTCTTTGTAAAGCGTTTACTGTTTGGTTAGGATCATTTTCTTTTTCAAAAAGATGTTGTGTTTCTATTTTGATAGAATGTCTTTTTATTATATCTCTAATAATATTGGAATGAAAACAAGCACTTCCAATAAAAATATTTTTTGTTTTCATATTTATGCTGGATATAGGGTTATTGATTATTCCAGCTATGGATAATGGTTTTACACTATCATAAATAACTAAATCTTTTTCATTAAGTTTTAATCTAATATTATTTGATAATTGAAAATCTGTACCTTTTTCCGCATTTTTTATTATGATTTTTTTACCTTCTATTTTATCCATATCAAATATATGTATAGGTTGGCCCAATTCATACATAACAAAATTTATTGTATCTATTATATTATTTATAGATTTTATTCCTATAGATTTTAATCTAGATATTAACCAATATGGAGATGGTTTTGTTTTTATTTTAGAAATTAATATTCCAGAATATCTTATATATTTTTCGTTTTTTTTCATAAAAATATGAATATCAGATTGATTACATAAATCGTCAGTTTTATCTTTATTGATAATTGGTTTTAATAAATGAACTTTATATCCACGAAATTTTAAAACAGTATATAAATCACGTGCAACACCATAATGACTCATGGCATCTGTTCGATTTGGTGTAATTTCTATATCTAGAATAAAATCTTTATTTATACTAAATACTTTTTTTGTTGTTAATCCAATATCAGTCAGTATATTGGATATTTCATTTTCACTTATTTCAAGAGGAAATACATATTTTTTTATCCAATTTAATGATATTTTCATGTTTTTATTGTAGACATAATCAATATAAAAATTGATTCTTCTTTTTTTTGTTTGTATAATGGTTTTAAAATTCCCATTTTATGATGTAGTTCAAAATACACAAAATCTTCATTTAAAGAAGATAGAATTTCAATTAAAAATTTGGTATTAAAGCCTATTTTAATCTTTTTAAGATCATCAAAAATTACTTTACATTCTATTTTTGATTCTAAAATAGAATTATCATTATCAATAGTATTTTGATTACAAATGTTTAATTTATTATGATTAATATGAAAATCAATAAAAAAATATTTTTTAGAAAGAATAGAAAACCTTTTAATAGCATTTAATAATAAAAATTTATTGATAATAAAAGAGGCATGATGTTTTTTATTATAAGAAATAATAGAATGATAATTTGGATACTTTTTATTTATTGATTGACATAAAAAAATGTGATTTTTAAAGTGAAAAAAAATATGATTATTGAATTTTTTAATAATAATCATATTTTTTTTCTTTTCATTTCTTATAAATTCTTTTTTTATAATTTCTTTAATTATGTTTAAATGTTTTCTAGATACAATAAATTGAAAATTTTTATTTGTTCTTAAATTTTTTATAGTATATTTAATTAGTTTGTAAGTATCTGTTGCTATGAAGTTTGCTTTATTAGTTAAAAACTGAAAAAATACTCCATTTAATATAGGATTCCATTTATTATCTCCAGTGGCAAATAAAGTTTTATCTAATATTTTTAAAAAAATACTTGAAAATAAAGAAATTTTTATACTACTAATACTGATTTTAGTAAGGATATTATCATAATGTGAGTCATAATAAAAAGTAGGAACTTCATAAACACCCTGTTTAGAATGAATGCTCAATGTCTTTTTTTTATTTTTTTTCAGAAAAAGTCTTTCATTTTGGAATGTACTCAGAATATCTATCATAAATTTTATGGATATAGTTACTTTTTCTTCTTTAGTATATTCCTCAACATTTATATCTATAAATGTATAAATTAGATTTTTTGAATCTAAACCCCATATAATTTTTAATTTATTTTTTTTCGAAATTTCAAAAGTAATTAAATTTGATAAATTATTAATATTTATGATTTTATATAAAATATGTAATTTTCTTAATAGAGAATAATTAAAAACAGAAAAGTACATTTATGATAATTCATTTTTGTAGCGTGAGGGGGATTTGAACCCCCGACCTCTGGGTTATGAATCCAACGCTCTAACCAACTGAGCTATCACGCCTAAAATAATAAAAGAATTGATAATAAAGTTAGTATATTTTTATAAATAATATCATGATTATTGATTTAAGTAAATTAAGAAAAAATTATAATACAAGAAACTCTTTATTAGAATCTGATGTTCCAAAAAAACCTATTCATTTGTTTGATAATTGGTTTCAACAAGAAAAATATTTTCATAAAAAAGATGAAGAAGTTAATGCTATGTCTATTTCTACTATAGGTAAAGATGGATGTCCAGAAACTAGAATTGTTTTATTAAAAGAATATTCAGAAAGTGGATTTATTTTTTATACAAATTATTATAGCTTAAAAGGAAGAGCAATTCAAAATATACCAAAAGTATGTATTTCTTTTTATTGGAAAAATACGGATAGACAGATTATTATTAAAGGAATAACATCAAAAATTCCAAGAAAAAAATCAGATAATTATTTTCATAACAGACCTAGAGAAAATAAAATTGGAAGTTGGACCTCTAGACAAAGTATGATTCTTTCATCTAAAAATCATTTATTAAAACAATATAAAAAATGGAATGATTTTTTTCGAAAAAAGATTGTCAAACGTCCTTTTGATTGGGGTGGGTATATTATTAAACCATACAAAATGGAATTCTGGCAGGGTCAACCTAATAGATTACATGACAGACTTGTTTATTTTTTAGAAGAAAAAAACAAATGGATTTTATATAGATTTTATCCATAATAAATAATCTTAGATTATAAAGAAAAGATAAAGTTTATTTAAACTTTATCTTTTCTTCTTCTTTTTCTTTTTAAGAATCACAATTTTGATAATTCTGCTCCTATTTTAAATTTAGCTACCTTTTTTCCTGGAATATGTATTTTTTTTCCTGTCCTAGGATTGACTCCGTTTCTGGGATGCCTTTCTATTACAGAAAAGGTTCCAAATCCGACAAGAGTTACCTTATTTCCTTTTTTTAAGGATTCAATCACTGTTTCAATAAAGGCATCTGTAACATTTTTAGCTTTTATTTTTGTTATTCCAGTTTTTTCAGCTATTGAATTAACCAATTCTGTTTTATTCATGAATAATGTATTTAATTTTAGTTAATTAGGAAATTATTTTCTAGTTAATAATAGAAATAACAAATATATATATAAAGGATAAATGACTGAAATTTTTATTGAACGAAAAGATTTTTTCTTATTTTCAGTCCGTTAATCAAATTTTTAATATTCATTTTTTTTTTTCCTTCTATCTGTCCTTCAATAATAGATATAAAACCTTCTTTAACAGATATATTCATTTTGTTTAATGAAAAAATAAATATGGATCCAATTGGAAAAGTATGTGTTTTATATATTTTTTTAGCGATAAAAATTTTAAATCTAAAAAATTTTTTTTCATTAAAAAATAACAATGTCCATGCTGTAGGATAAGGACTTAATCCTCTTATTTTGTTATAAATCGATTCTATCGATAGAGTTTTCCATTGTATTCTACAATCTTTTTTATATATTTTTGGTGCACATTTTAATAAAGAAAAATCAATATTTTTTTGAGGAATAGGTTTTATTTTATTATTTATAATATTTTCTAAAGTTTTAATAACTATAGAGCCACTAATTTTTTTTAATCTTTTTTCTAATTCTCCTGCAGTTTCTTCTTTCTTTATTTGAATTTTTTTTTGTAAAAGTATTTTTCCAAAATCTATTTTTTCTTCTATAAAAAAAGTAGTCAATCCAGTTTTATCTTCTCCATTAATAATTACCCAATTAATAGGAGCAGCACCTCTATATTGTGGAAGTAGAGAAGCATGTAAATTGAAAGATCCCATTTTAGGAAGACTCCATACTTCTTTAGGTAGAAACCGGAAAGATACAACAATTTGTATATCAGCATTCCATGATTTTATATTTTCTAAAAAAAAAGAATTTTTAAGATTTACAGGTTGTAAAAAAGGAATATTATTTTCTAATGCATATATTTTTATAGGGGTAAATGCTTTTTTTCCTGATTTTTTAGAAAATGGATTATCAGGATTTGTAATTATTCCTACAATATTGTATTGTTTTAAATATAACTCTTTTAAAGAATGAAGAGAAAAATGATTTGAACCTATAAATACAATTCTTGGAAACTTTTTCATGCAATTTATTTGTAATTTAAATTCACTAATTTTATCTTGTAATTTTATATGAAAAAGTTCATTGATTTTTGAAAATCAAATATATAAAAATAAAATATCATTTTTATTATTTTTTAATAGTTAAAAATATCAATATATGTATTGGACTTTAGAATTAGCTTCTCATCTAGAAGATGCTCCTTGGCCTGCAACAAAAGAGGAATTAATTGATTTTGCTATTCGTACTGGAGCACCTTTAGAAGTTGTTGAAAATCTTCAACAATTAGAAAATGGAGAAGGAGAAGTTTTTGAATCTATAGAAGATATATGGGCAGATTATCCACGTGATGACGAAGATTTTTATTGGAACAGAGATGAATATGAACTTTAAATTGTTTATTTTTTTAACAGTTTTGATATATATTTTTTAATGAGTTTTATCAGAAATATTTTAAATAAGTTATTAATCAATAAAAATGATAGAGACCTAAAAGAGGTTAAAAAATTTTTACTTCAAATTAAAAAAGAAGAGAAAAAGATATTTTTGTTATCTGATGATGGATTAAGAAATAAAACTCAAGACTTAAAAAATATTATACAAAAATCTACAAAAAGATTTTATGATGAAGAACAAAATTTTTTGAAAGAAATAAAAGAAAAATTTTGTTCTGTTAATGTATTGGAAAACATATATTCAAGTATTGAAAATCTTAAAGAAGAATGTTATAAAGTAGAGCAAAAAGTATTAATAGATATTTTACCTCAAGCTTTCGTTATCATTAAAGAAACTACTAGACGTTTAAAAGAAGAAAAACAACTTGTTGTAAGTTCTACTTCTTTTGATAAAGAATTATCAAAAATAAAGTCTTATATCCATTTAAATGGAGATCAATCAATTTGGAAAAATGAGTGGAATGCACATGGAAAGAGTATAGTATGGGATATGGTACATTATGATGTTCAATTAATGGGGGGAGTCGTGTTACATCAGGGAAAGATAGCAGAGATGGCTACAGGAGAAGGAAAGACTTTTGTAGCAACTTTATCTGCTTATTTGAATGCTTTATCTGGAAGGGGTGTACATATTGTTACAGTAAATAATTATTTATCTAGAAGAGATACAAGTTGGATGGCTCCTTTAATGGAATTTCATGGGTTAAGAGTTGACTGTATTGATAATTACTCGTCTTCTGATGTATATATGCGAAGGAAAGCTTATCAAGCAGATATTACTTATGGAACTAATAATGAGTTTGGTTTCGATTATTTACGTGATAATATGGCTTCTTCTAAAGAGGATTTAGTTCAAAGAGAATTAAATTATGCTATTATAGATGAAATAGATTCTGTTTTGATAGATGAAGCACGTACTCCTTTAATTATATCGGGTCCTGTTGATTCTAAAAAAGATAATAAAGAAGAATTTGAATTATTTAAAGGAAAAGTAAAAATTTTGGTAAATAAACAAAATGTGATAGTTAATAATTTCTTATATGAAGCAAGAAATTTGATTAAAAATGGAGAAAAAAAATTAGGAGGTTTTAAATTATTTCAGGCATATCGTGGTTTACCGAAAAAAAAATCTTTGATAAAATTCTTGAGTGAAGATAATATTCGTTTGATTTTACAAAAAACTGAAAATCAATATTTTAAAGATCACGGAAGAGAAATGTATAAAGTGGATCAAGATCTTTATTTTGTTATTGATGAAAAAAATAACACTGTAGAATTAACAGATAAAGGAATTGAATTTTTATCGAAAAATGTGGAAGATATAAGTTTTTTTGTCTTACCGGATGTTAATCTAGAATTAACTGAATTAGAGAAAAAAAATTTTTCTAAGGAAAAAGAAATAAAAGAAAAGGAAGAACTTATGAAGAATTTCTATATCAAATCACAAAGAATTCATACTATAAATCAATTACTTAAAGCTTTCACTTTATTTGAAAAAAATATAGATTATGTTGTTTTAGGAGGAAAAGTGAAAATAGTAGATGAACAAACTGGTCGTATAATGGAAGGGAGACGTTATTCTGATGGATTACATCAAGCTATAGAAGCTAAAGAAGATGTTCAAGTAGAATCTTCCAGTCAGACTTTGGCTACGATAACTTTGCAAAATTATTTTAGAATGTATAGGAAAATATCTGGAATGACAGGAACAGCAGAAACAGAGTCTGGAGAATTTTGGCATATTTATAAGTTAGATGTAGTAATAATTCCTACACATAAGAAAATACAAAGAATAGATTTACAAGATCTTGTTTTTAAAACAAAACGAGAAAAGTATAATGCTGTCATAAAAAAAATTGTTTTTTTATCTAGAAATGAAAAACGACCTGTTCTTGTTGGAACTACTTCTGTTGAAGTTTCAGAATTTTTAAGTAGAGCTTTGAAATTTATGAAAATACCACATAATGTTTTAAATGCAAAATTACATGAAAAGGAAGCTGAAATCATAGCAAAAGCAGGTTTTCCTGGATCCGTAACTATAGCAACTAATATGGCTGGTCGTGGAACTGATATTAAAGTGTCAAAAGAAGTTATTGAAAATGGAGGATTGGCAGTTTTAGGAACTGAAAGACATGATTCTAGAAGAGTAGATAATCAATTAAGAGGTAGGTCAGGACGTCAAGGGGATCCAGGTAGTTCTCAATTTTATGTGTCTTTAGAAGATAATTTAATTCGTTTATTTATTAATTCAGAAAGACTTTCTAAATTAATGGACAGATTTGGACATAAGGAAGGAGATATTATACAACACCCTTTACTGACTAAATCTATTGAAAAAGCACAAAAAAAAATAGAGGATAATAATTTTAGTATACGAAAACGTTTATTAGACTATGATGATGTGATTAATAAACAGAGGGCTTTTATTTATAAAAAACGAAGAAATGCATTGTTTGGAAATGAATTAGGTTTAGATATTTCTAATATGGTTTATATTTTATTAGATATAATGATTACTGTAAACAAGTCTCTCAATGATTTTAAGAGTTTGGAATATGAATTCCTTCAAGTTTTTGGTATTAAATTTCCGATACAAGAAAATGAGTTTTTTTTATATAAAGAACATGATTGTGTTAGAAAATTACATGATATAATTCTTGATTTTTATGAGAAAAAGAAAATAAAAATGATTAATCATGATATAACACCTATTATATCTAATATTAATATTATAGATAAAAATAATCACGTATTTTATCAAATACGGATTATTTTAACAGATGGAAATCAAAATATAGTTTCTGTATCAAATTTACAAGAATTTTATAATACAAAAGGAAAATCTTTGTTATCCATGTTTGAAAAAAAGACTATATTATGTTTCGTGGATGAAAAATGGAAAGAACATTTACGTGAGATGGATAGTTTACGACATTCTGTACAGAATGCTGTTTTTGAACAAAAAGATCCTCTTATTGTTTATAAACAAAATGCTTTTAATTTATTTCAAGAAAGAGTTTATGAGATAAACAAAAAAATTATTTCTTTTTTGCTTAAATCCACTATTATAAGAGGAGATATTATGTGTTTTCCAAAACACAAAAATAATTTTAAAACAAATCTTTTGATGAAAAGAAAAGATAAAAAAAAATTAGGGAGAAATAATAGAATTAATATTCGTCATTTAATTACGGGAGAAACTAAAAATATTAAATTTAAACAAATAGAATTTTTTTTAGAAAAAGGAGAATGGACTATAGAGGATGATTCTTTTTAGTTAGCATTAATTAGAAAAAATAAAACGTATATTTTTTCTTATTATTTCATTTATTGTATTCTGTTATGTTGGAATAAGTTTTTCGTCGAAAAGAAAAAGTTATAATTCTATTAATTGTATTCCATATAATACATTTGGTGTGGTTTTAGGTACTTCTAAATATTTGCATGGAGGAGGGATTAACGCTTATTTTAAGTATAGAATAGATGCAGCTTTTTTCCTTTTCCGTCATAGAAAAATACGTTATATTATTGTCAGTGGAGATAATAGAGAAAAAAATTATAATGAACCAAAAATGATGAAAAAGGAATTAATAAAAAAAGGGATTCCTTCTCGTTTTATATATGAAGATTTTTATGGAATTAATACTTTGCATTCTATTATCAGAGTTTATAAAATTTTTCACCAAAAAAAATTTACGATTATATCTCAAAGATTTCATAATGAAAGAGCTATTTTTATTGGAAATTGTTTAGGATTGGATGTGATTGGGTTTAATGCTAAAAGCCTTACTTTTGATGGTAAAACACAGTTTAGAGAAATTTTTGCAAGAATAAAAGTTTTATGGGATATTATTTTTGAAATTAGGAAATATAAGATAGGTATTTTTTCAAAATTTTAGCGTTATTATATTTTTGAGTATTTATTTCTAATAAAAAAGGATGATTTGATTTTTTCCAAAAATATGATAAACTATTTTTTAAAGCATATTGATCATGTACTTTTTCATATCTCCAATGAAACATTTCACATATTTTTTCTGCAGAAAAAATATGTTTTGTTTCGAAAAAATTGAATATTTTTTCAGGTAATTCACTTTCTGAAATGAATCTAAAAATATTACCTCCTCCATTATTAATAAGTATAATTCTAAAATTTTTTGGAATATAATTGTTCCACAAAGCATTGCTATCATAAAAAAAACTTATATCTCCAATAATTAATGTTACAGTTTTTTTTATGATAGTAGCAGAACCTATAGCAGTAGAAACACATCCATCTATTCCTGAAGTTCCGCGATTACAATAAGATTTAATAGAATATTTTTTTTTATCAAAAAGCTGATAGTATCTTATAATCATACTATTTCCTAATTGCAAAATGGTATTGTTAGGTATAGATTTGAATACAAAGAATAAAACTTTTAAATCCGAAAAACTTTTTTCTTTTTTGAAAAAAATTTTATGTTTTTTTATTTTTTCTTTTCTTAACTTTTCCCATTTTTTTCTATAATCTGAAATAGGATTATTAAAATTATTAATCATTTTAAAAAATGATTTTGGATTGATAGGCCAATAAGTAGTTAATCTATAATAAGTATCTGGATAATTTTTATAATATTTACCTATATGCCAATGATATACTGGAGGATATTTTCTTAAAAGAAGTTTTATTTTTTTGGATATAATATTTATTCCAATAGTTAGTAAAATATGAGGTTTTAAATTTATCCATTCTTTATGATTCATATTAAAAATAAGTTGATCAATATTTGAAAAAAAAAATTTTCCATACACATGAGACGTAGTTTCTGTAAAAATTGCAATAGAAGGATCTAAACTTAATTTTCTTAAGGTTTTCTCCATATCTTTTTCCGGATAAAATAATCCTAACAAAATCATTTTTTTACTATATTTTTTCCACATGTTTTGTTCTTTTTTATAAGAATATGTTTCAATGTAATTTTTAACAGGTATAGCTTTTATAATTTTTGGTTTTACTTTTAAATGATTTGTAGTACCATAAAGTGGTTCTGAAAATGGAATATTAATATGTATAGGTTTATTTTTTAAAACACATTCATTAATGGATTCATTTATTAATCTATCATTATACCACATGCCTGATTCAGATTCATCTTCTGTTAATTGAATAGAGGCCACTACATGTCTTTGAAAAATATTTTCCTGATAAATAGTCTGTCCTTCAAATATATTTATAACTTCTTTTGGTCTATCTGCACTTACTAAAATAAGTGGTACATTTTGATAAAAAGCCTCTGTTATTGCAGGATAAAAATTAACAACAGAGGACCCAGAAGTACAACTAATCACTACAGGTTTTCTTATTTGTTGGGCTATTCCCAAAGCAAAAAAACCTGCACATCTTTCATCGACAATACTATAAGTTTTAAAACTTTTATTTTGAGTAAAATGTATAATAATTGGAGCGTTTCTAGAACCTGGAGATATGATCACATTAAATATAGATTTTGCTTTTAAAATTTCGCCTAAACTTTGTACAATTTTTTTATTTGAATACATTGACAATTTAAATTAAACCTCCATTTACATTTAATACAATTCCTGTAATATAATTTGATAAATCTGAAGCAAGAAATAAAGTTGAATTAGCTATATCTTGAGGATATCCGGGTCTTTTTAATGGAATGTTTTTTATCCAATTTTCTTTTATTCTAGGAATAAAATGAGAATTTATTTTTGTTATAATATAACCTGGAGCAATGGCATTACAACGAATATTTTTTTTTCCTAATTCTCTAGCTACTGATTTTGTGAATCCAATAATTCCTGCTTTAGATGCTGCATAATTAGATTGTCCAATATTTCCTGTTAATCCCACAACAGAACTCATGTTAATAATACTTCCTTTTTTTTGTTTCATCATAGGATAAATAGCATGTTTAGTTAAATTAAATATAGAATATAAATTAGTTTTTATTACATTATCCCAATCACTTTTCGATATTTTAAGCAAAAAATTATCTTTTATAATTCCTGCATTGTTTACTAAAATATCTAAACTTCCGTATTTTTTTATTACTTTTTTTACTAAATTTTCCGATGAATTAAAATCCGAAAGATCTATTTTATATGCTTCAACTAAATCTTTGAATTCAAATTCTAATTTTTTTGCTTCTTTTTTTGAGGAAAAAAATGTAAAAATAACATTAGCTCCATGTTGTACAAAAGTTTTGACAATCGATTTACCTATATCTCCTGAACCTCCTGTAACTACAGCTATTTTTCCATTTAAAAGTTTCATATTATAAATATTATATGGTTATTTTGTTTTTTTATTAATTAATTGAAAAATTAAATTTAATTGCTCTTCTATAGTCATCGATGTATTGTCTATTTCTACCGAATCTACAGATTTTTTAAGTGGAGAAATATTTCGTGAAACATCCATTATATCTCTATGGATTAGATTTTTTTTTACCTCTTCATAAGAAACCTTTTCTCCTCTTTTTTTTAAATCTTGATATCTCCTATAAGAACGAATTTCTATAGATCCTTTCATAAATATTTTTATTTCCGATTTAGGAAATACATAATTCCCTATATCTCTTCCATCTACAACAATTCCTTTATTTTTTCCAATATTTCTTTGCATAACAGTTAATATTTTCCTAATTTCTGGTATCTGAGCAAGTAAACTTACTTTTTTTCCTATTTTTTCAGTTCTTATTTTAGATTGAATATTTTCTTCATTTAAAAAAATATTTGTTTGACCGTATTTTTTATTCCATTTAAATTTTAAGTTTATTTTTTCCAAAAGAGGAATAAAATTATGTACATTCCATAAATCGCTATTAAATATTTTTTTTTGAATAGCAAATAAAGCTATGCTTCTATAAAGAGCTCCACTATCTATATGTTTATATTTTAATTTTTCAGAAATGGCTTTTGCTAAAGTACTTTTTCCAGATGAAGAATATCCATCTATAGCTATAATAATTTTTTTCATATACACATATATATATTCATTATATTGTTTTTATAATAAATTCACATTTATTAAGTATGTTTATATGATAATAATTTATAATAAAGTTTTACAGTTAAAAAATCTGTAGAAGATTCCTTATTGTTAGGTAAAAGTTCAACAATATCAAATCCTACTACATTTCTTTTTTGAAAAACTTTTTTCAAAAATTTTAAAGTTGTATACCAAAACAAACCTCCTGGTTCTGGAGTACCAGTTGAAGGTGCTATACTAGGATCGAAAACATCTATATCTATAGTAATGAATACGTTTTTAGATAATTTATGAATAGCTTCTTTCATCCATAAATTATTTTTATAAATATCATGCATATAAAATATGTTTCCTTTTTGGATGTATTTTTTCTCTAGTATATCCATACTACGAATTCCTATTTGTATCAAAGGATATTTTTTAGAAGCTTCGTACATGGAACAAGCGTGATTATAGGGATCCCCTTTGTATATAGGACGTAAATCTGTATGCGCGTCCATATGAAGAATACTTAAATTTTTATATTTTTCTCCAAAAGATCTAATACTTCCTATTGATATAGAATGATCTCCACCTATAAATGTTATGAATTTTTCTTTAGAAAGATATTTTTTTGTAATATCATATACTTTTTTAATCATCTCTTTTGTAGAGATTAAAGGGGTAACAATAGATGGAACAAGAAAGATTCCTTTTCTATAAACTTCTGAATCAGTCTCAATATCATACAATTCCATATGTTTTGATGCATCTAAAAAAGCTTTGGGTCCTTTTTTAGATCCTTTTTTCCATGTTTGAGTATAGTCATATGGAACTGGAATAAGTACCGTTTGAGATTTATCAAGTTTAGCATACTTTTTAGGTATTCCAGCAAAAGTTTTTTTTTTATAATTAAATTTCAATAACCTAATATTTTCATAATTTCTTCGGGACTTTGTGAATGACGAAAAATTTTATACACAAAATTTTTTTTTTCATCATGATCTATCAATATGTGAATAGGTTGAGGAATTAAACAATGATGCACACCTCCATATCCACTTATTGTGTCTTGATAAGCTCCAGTATTAAAAAAACCAATGTAAAGTGGAGTTTCTTGATGAAAACAAGGAAGATATATAGCATTCATATGTTGTTCTGAATTATAATAATCATCACTATCACATGTCAATCCCCCTAAAAAAACTCTTTCATAACAATCATTCCAACGATTAATTGCCATCATAATGAATCTTTGGCTTATTGCCCAAGTGTCGGGAAGTGTCGTCATAAAAGAACTATCTATCATATTCCATTTTTCCCTATCATTTTGACGTTTTTGATTAAGTATTTTATACAACATTCCTCCACTTTCTCCAACTGTATAAGCCCCAAATTCTGTGTAAATATGGGGTTCTGAGATATTTTCTTTTTGACAAAATTTTTTTATCTGATAAACAATTTCGTTGGTCATATATTCATAATCGTATTTGAAAGACATAGATGTTTTAATAGGAAACCCTCCTCCTATATTTAAAATTTCCAATTCTGGTGCTATTTTTTTCAATTTAGCATAAATATGCAAACATTTGAAAAGTTCGTTCCAATAATAGGCAGTATCTTTGATCCCTGTATTAATAAAAAAATGTAACATTTTTAATTCAACTTTAGGGTTATTTTTTATTTTATTCAAGTAAAAAAAAATAATATCTTTATATCCTATTCCTAATCTAGAAGTATAAAATTCAAATTTTGGTTCTTCTTCTGAAGCTATACGTATACCTAATTTAAAAGGATAATTAATGAATAAACTGAGTTTTTCTAACTCATCAGAGTTATCTAATATTGGAATTGTATTATAAAATCCGTTGTTAATAAGTTCTGAAATATTTTCAATATAATTTTCAGTTTTAAACCCGTTGCATACAACTTCAATATTTTTAGTAGTTTTTCCTTTTTGATAAAGATTTTTTACAATTTCAATATCATAAGCATATGAAGTTTCAATACTAATATTATTTTTTAAAACTTCTTCTAATACAAAAGAGAAATGAGAACTTTTTGTACAATAACAATAAGTATATTTATTATTGTATTGATTAGAATGAATTGCTTTATTAAACCATTTTTTAGCCTTTCGTATATTTTGAGATATTTTCGGTAAGTATGTAAATTTTAATGGAGTCCCATATTTTTTTATGAGATCCATTAATGGAATTCCGTGAAATTCTAAAAGATTATTTTTTATAGAAAATTCCTCAGTAGGAAAATTAAAAGTTTGATCAATTAGATCTGAATACCGGATTTTCATTGAAATTTAGTATAATAATATATAAAATAAATGAGAGAAATTAATTTATATTTTTATTATCTTTATTATATATTAAAAATTTTTTTAAAAAAATATCTATTTCTCCATTCATAACAGATTGTATTTGTCTAGTTTCATAACCAGTTCTTAAATCTTTTATTAATTTGTAAGGATGCATAATATAATTTCGAATCTGAGAACCCCATTCTATTTTTTTTTTTTTTGATTCTATTTTTTCTTTTTTTTCATTTCTTTTAACTACTTCTAGTTCAAATAGTCTAGATTTTAATATTTGTAAAGCTTTTTGCCGATTTTGTATTTGAGAACGGGATTCACTATTTTCTATAATGATTCCTGTTGGATTATGACGTAATCTTACTCCTGTTTCTACTTTATTTACATTTTGACCTCCTGCTCCACTAGATCGAAAAGTTTCCCATTGTATATCTGATATTTTAACGTCTATATTAATATGATCATTGATCATAGGATAAACATATACAGAAGAAAAAGAAGTATGACGTTTTGAATTGCTATCAAACGGAGATATTCGAACTAATCTATGTACTCCATTTTCTCCTTTTAGATATCCAAAAGCATAAAGACCATCAATTTCCAAAGTAACAGATTTAATACCAGTAACATCCCCACATATATGATGAATTTTTTTTACAGAAAAGTTTTGTTTTTCTGCCCACATAGAATACATTCTCATTAACATTGAAGTCCAATCACAACTTTCAGTTCCTCCAGCTCCAGAAGAGATTTGTAATATAGCATTGAAAGAATCCTCTTTTTCTGAAAGAATATTTTTGAATTCTATGTTTGATAACAATTTTTTAGTTTTATACAATTGAATTTCTAATTCTTTTTCTATATTTTCTTCTTTAGACAAAGAAAATATTATTTCTAATTCTTCAAAAGCATTTTTTAATTCCATAAAATCACTCATACATGTTTTTATGTCATGCATGTATTTTATAAAATTTTTAGATTTTTTATAATTTTTCCAAAAATTAGGATTTAATGTTTTTTCTTTTTCTTGATTTATACGTTTTTTTATTTCCTCTATTTTGAGAACATCATAAATTTTATGAATTCTTTTTGAAAGAAATTGAATTTCTTCTTGTTTTGTCATATTGCGAAAATAAATATTTTGAAATGATTAGTTTTGATAACTATTATGATCATAAATTTTTTTTATATTATAAAATAAAAATGAAATTTTTATTATGAATTATAATAATAAATTCACGATAAAATCACAAGAAGCGATAAAAGAAGCACAAAATATTGCACTAAAAAATAGTCAACAATCCATAGAAAATGCACATATTTTAAAATCAATATTAAAAGTTGAAGAAAATATAATCCCTTTCCTTTTAAAAAAATTAAAAGTAAATACCAAATCAATAATCATTGGATTAGATCGTATAATTTCATCTTATCCAAAAATCCTTAGTGAACCTTTAACACAATATTTTGGATCGAACGTCACAAAAATGTTAAATATTGCGGAAAATTATGCTAATACATTAAAGGATGAATTCATTTCTATAGAACATATTTTTTATGGAATTTTTATGAGTTTTGATAGTACTTCAAAATTATTGAAAGATCAGGGAATAACAGAAAAAAAAATAAAAGAAATCATCGAAAATATAAGAAAAAAAAACGGAAAAGTAATTTCCCCTACAGTAGAAAATATATATAATGCTTTAAATAAATATGCAAAAAATCTTAACGAATGGGCTAATAAAGGAAAATTGGATCCTGTTATTGGTCGTGATGAAGAAATACGTAGAGTTCTGCAGATATTATCTAGAAGAACAAAAAATAATCCTATATTGATTGGTGAAGCAGGGGTAGGAAAAACTGCCATTGCTGAAGGTTTAGCTCATCGTATTATTAGCGGAGACATTCCCGATAATTTAAAAGATAAAGAAGTATATTCTTTAGATATGGCTTCTTTGATTGCAGGAGCTAAATATAAAGGAGAATTTGAGGAACGTCTTAAGGCTGTAGTTAAAGAAGTAACATCTTCAGATGGAAAAATCATTTTATTTATCGATGAAATTCATACTTTAGTTGGTGCAGGAGGAGGTGAAGGAGCTATGGACGCAGCAAATATTTTAAAACCAGCATTAGCTAGAGGAGAACTTAGAGCAATAGGCGCCACAACTTTAAATGAATATCAAAAATATTTCAGAATAGATAAAGCTTTAGAAAGAAGATTTCAACAAGTATATGTAGATGAACCTTCTATTTCAGATGCAATATCTATATTACGTGGAATCAAAGAAAAATATGAAAGTCATCATAAAGTAAGGATAAAAGATGAATCTATTATAGCAGCAGTGGAGCTATCTAAACGTTATATCAATGAACGTTTTTTACCGGACAAAGCGATTGATTTAGTAGACGAATCTGCTTCCAAGTTAAGAATGGAGATAAATTCAAAACCGGAAGAATTAGATGTATTACATAGAAAAATTATGCATATGGAAATACAAATAGAAGCTTTGAAAAGAGAAAATGATGAAAAACAATTAATTCCTTTAAAAAAAGAATTATATAAATTGAATGAAGAGAGAATGCAATTACAAACTCAATGGCAAAATGAAAAAGATTTAGTTGAAGGAATACAAAAATCGAAAGATAAAATAGAGAATTATAAATTTGAAGCAGAACAAGCGGAGAGATCAGGTGATTATGGAAAAGTAGCAGAATTAAGATATGGAAAAATAAAAGAAGAAGAAAAAAAAGTAAAATCGTTAGAAAATGAATTAAAAAAACAAGAATATCAAGGAAAAAAAATGATTCAAGAAGAGGTTTATAAAGAGGATATAGCACAAGTAGTGTCTAAATGGACTGGAATTCCGGTTACTAAAATGTTACAAAGTGAAAGAGAAAAATTATTATTTTTGGAAAAAGAATTACATAAAAGAGTTATAGGACAAGATGATGCAATACAATCTGTTGCAGATTCTATACGACGTTCTAGAGCAGGATTACAAGATGAAAAGAAGCCTATAGGATCTTTTCTTTTCATGGGTGGAACAGGAGTAGGAAAAACGGAATTAGCTAAAACTTTAGCAGAATATTTATTTGATGATGATAATAATATGGTTCGTATAGATATGAGTGAATATCAAGAACGACATACCGTAAGTAGATTCATAGGAGCTCCACCTGGATATATAGGTTACGAAGAAAGTGGACAATTAACAGAAGCTATACGTAGACGTCCTTATAGTGTTATTTTATTAGACGAAATAGAAAAAGCACATTCAGATGTTTTAAACATACTGTTACAAATCTTAGATGACGGAAGATTAACTGATAATAAAGGAAGGACGGTAAATTTTACAAATACTATTATTATTATGACTTCTAATATAGGAGCAGATATTATTCAGGAAAATTTGAATCAAGAAATTTCTATTTCTTATAATAGAATGGAAGCAACAAAAAAAGCTTTGATAGATTTGTTAAAAAATGTTGTAAGACCTGAATTTATTAACCGTATAGATGAAATTATCTTGTTTAAACCTCTTTCTAGAAAGGAAATAAGAGATATTGTTAAATTACAAATGAAAAAATTAGGAGAACTGTTATATAATAAAAAAAACGTTTTTATAGAATCAACTAATGAAGTTATAGAATATTTATCAGAAAAAGGATATGATCCCCATTTTGGAGCTAGACCTTTAAAAAGAGTAATTCAACATGATATTTTAAATAATTTATCAAAAGAAATTATAAAAGGAAAGATACAAAAAAATCACAAAATTTTAATAGATTTTTTCAAAGAACAAGGAATTATATTCAGAAAATCAGAAAGAATAGATAATTCTAATAATATTTAGAACTTTTGGTACATAAGTCTGGTTTTGTCAATATTATAGGATCTCCTAATGTGGGAAAATCTACCTTAATGAATTCTCTCATAGGAGAAAAAAACTTTCTATTATAACGAATAAACCAAAAACTACTCGTCATAGAATATTAGGAATCATTAATAAATCTAACTTTCAAATTATATTTTCTGATACTCCGGGAATAATTGATTCTATGTATCCTATGCAAAAAATTATGATGCAACATGTGGAAAAATCATTAGAAAATGCGGATATTATTTTACTTACTACAGAAATAGGAAAATTAGAAGATATTTCAATACTCAATCATATTAAGAAAAAAAATAAAAAAATCCCCATTCTTATATTAATTAATAAAATAGATAAAATAGGATTTCAATGGAATGAAAATATATTATATGATACGATACTGTTGATTATTGGGATAAATTGCCCCCCCCATTCAAAAATATTACCAATATCTGCAAAAAAAATGAATCAAGATCTATTAATTAATGAATAAGATTATATCTTTATTATCTGAACAGCCTCCTTATTATCCAAAAAATTATTTAAGTAATAAATCTGAACGTTTTTTTGTAAATGAAATGATTAGAGAAAAAATTCTTCTCTTCTATAAAAAATAAGTCCCTTATTTTGTATAAGTAGATACAAAATCTATCAAAAATAAGAACGCAATCATATATATATTCTTATATATATAATATGTGGAACGATATTCTCAAAAATTAATATTAATAGGAAAAAAAGGAAATTCCCTTAAAAAATTAAAGTTTTCTTTCTATAAGAAGTATAGAATTTTTTCTAAAAAAAAAAGATGAAATTAAAATTTCTTGTAGAAGTTTGTAAAAATTGGCGATATGATCTTAAAATATTAAGATATTTTGTGTATTAAATTTATTCAACTTTTATGAGAAAAAATTCTTTTTTTCCAAATTGTAAAAAAATATATTTTTTTCTTATTATGTTTTCTTTTTTGATTAAAATATTTTCTTTTATAAGAATTTTATTTAAACGAATTGAATTTGCTTTTAAAGCATGATTGGCTTCATTTTTAGAAGGGAAAAAACCACTTTTCTTTAAAAGATCCAATAAAAAAATTCCTTTTTCTAATTCATTATGAGATAAAAGCATATGTGGAATATAATTATATATAGAAATTAAAGTTTTGTCATCTAATAATTGAAAAGATTGATTTTTATTATCAAATAATACATTTGTTATTTCTGTTATTTTTTTGGAAATTTCATTTCCATGAACCCATTCAGTAATTTCAGAAGCCAATTTTCTCTGTAATAATCTTTTACTTGGATATTTTCTATGTTTAGAGATCAAATTTTCTATTTTTTCTTTAGAAAAAAAAGTATATATTTTTATATATTTTTCAATTTCGAAATCAGAAATATTCATCCAAAATTGATAAAATTTGTATGGGGATGTTTTTTTTTTATCTAACCATATATTTTCTCCTTTCTCACTTTTTCCGAATTTCATTCCATTAGGTTTCACTATTAAGGGAAAAGTAATTCCATACGCTTTTTTTCCTGTTTTTTTTCGAATTAATTCTATACCTGTTGTAATATTCCCCCATTGATCAGATCCTCCAATTTGTAATTGGCAGTTTTTAATTTGATTTAAATATAAAAAATCATATCCTTGTATAAGAGAATAAGAAAATTCAGTGAACGAGATTCCGTTTTTATTATTATTAATTCTTTTTTTTACAGAATCTTTAGATATCATATAATTTACAGAAAAATATTTTCCTATTTCACGAATGAAATCTATAAAAGAAATATTTTGAATCCAATCAAAATTATTTAACAATTCTATTTTTATTGAATGAAACTTTAAAAGATTCAATATTTGATTTCTTATAGATGTCGTATTTTTTTGTAGAATTTCTTTACTTAAAAAAATTCTTTTATTTTCTTTTTCGGAAGGATCTCCTATAAAACCTGTAGCTTGACCTATTAATGCTAAAGATTTATGTCCATTCTTTTGAAAGTGAATTAACATCATAATAGGCAAAAGACTTCCTAAATGTAAAGAATCAGATGTTGGATCAAAACCTATATACATGGTGATAGGTTTTTTCAATTGATTTTCTATACCAGGAACTTTGTTTTTAATTAAACCTCTCCATGAGAGTTCATAAATAATATTTTGCATAATTTAACATTATTTATTTATGATAAGAAAAATCATCTTATATAATTTATTTACTTTATTTTTTAGTTTTTTTCATATTATCATTTGTATCACTTTTCATCAAAAACAATTTTCTTTTATATATAAAATATATGCTTTCTTATTACCTATAAATAATTTTTTTTTTCTTTTTTATTTATTTACTACAACAAAAAATAAATATAAATACACTATATACATTTATATGTTATGCAGTATACTGAAATTATTTTTCAATATTTTCATTCTTTTTTATTTTGTTATTAATTGTTATAGTGTTTCACTTTTATGTTTTTCATACAAAATTTTAATTCATTTTATTTTTTCATATTTCATGATTCTTTTTTTTAAAGTCATATTTTTATTGAATTAAAAAATTTTTATTTTTTTATATTATTTTTTACAAATTTTTCTTTTGTAATCAATTCTATAGATTTATTTTCTATTTTTGAATTTATCCAAGAAATAATATCTAAATACAAAAAAGTTCTTTTTTCATAAGGATGATCATAATATTTAACTAACTTATCTCTTAATTTTTTAAATTGGTTTTTAATTTGATGTGGGTATATGTTTCCTAAATTTTTAAAAAAATGAATAATTTTTTTTTGCACAAAATACCAATCATTCATTTTAATAAAAAATTTATATGTGGATTCAATCTTTTGATCCATATTTTCATCTCGTCCACTTTCATAACACGCAATTAAATGTAAAAGTCTTGCAAAACATTGCAAATCTTGTCGTAGTTTTACTTTTTTATTTTCTATAATTTTAGATAAATATCGAATAGTATTTTCATTATCTCCACTACCAAAATATAAACAAGCAATTTTGTAATAAAGAATCATAATATAATGAGAATCTAATTGATTATAAACCTTTCTGAATTCCACAAATAATGACGGAATTATTTTTTTAACACCTTCCGAAAAACTTCCTTCCATATAATGTTTATTGATACGATTAGTATATGTATACATAAAAATTAATATTTTAGTATTTCCATTTATTAAAATTTCTCCATTTTTAACTTCTTTCTCAAATTGTTTTAATACATGAATAAATTTTGAATAATGATTTAAATAAAATAAAGTATCTAACAAATGATGATATCCTTTTAAATAGCTTACAGGAGCTATTTTTTTAGATTTTTTATAATTATGAAATAATTCTACCCATTTAGAAGATGATCTATAACATAAAATGAAATCTTGTCTAATGTAATGATACCATACTTGAGCTTGATATAAAAATAATTTTTCGTAAAAATTAAGTTTATCAACATCAAATTTTGGAAGATTTGTACGAAAGTATGTTTCTATAAAGATTTTATCTTTCTCATTTCTGACATATCCTACTTTTAAATATAAACCATATAATTCTAAAGAAAGATTAGATAATGTATTATTATATTGAATTTTCTCAATTAATTCTTTTGATTCTAGGGATAATTCTCCAGATCTAGTATAAAGACTTCTAGTTATATGTTGAGATTCTATCATTTTTTCAAATTCTATTAATTCTAACAAAATAGTATTAGATTCATAATATTTAGCAATAATTTTGGCTTTTCCCAATAATTTTAAACTTTGTATATATAAACCTTTGTTGTATAAAATTTTAGAGAAATCTAAATATTCACGTATTTTTATATCATGATTTTCTATGGTGTTCTGTAATTTTTTTTTAAGACTAATCAAAATTTGTTTATATAAATGAGCTTTCATATTAGATAATTGTTCTTTCTTTATATTATGGATGTTTTTTAATATTTTTCTTTCGTTATAAAATTCCATTTTTATCATAATATCAAATAGTTCCATGAACTTAGCCGTTTTATTTTTTTTTATACGATTTGCATAAATTCTAAAATTTCTTTTTTCAGATTTTGATAAAGTTTGAATTAGTAAAAAAAGATGATCTGATTTTTTATATTTATTATTGTAATTAGTCATTGTAATATTATAATAATATTCTACTTGATTAATAGAAAAATATAAACAATTTACCTAAATTAGGTATTGTAATTATTATAACAATTTATTTCTATTTTCTTACCAGAAAAAATAGTTTTGATGAAAACAATCCAATGATCATGGAAAAAAGGAAAATACAAATATTTGATACATCATTGCGAGATGGAGAGCAGGTTCCAGGATGTAAATTGAATACTAAAGAAAAAGTAAGTATAGCTAGAAAACTGGAATTTTTGGGGGTAGATGTAATAGAAGCTGGATTTCCTACTTCAAGTCCTGGAGATTATAAATCTGTTCAAGAAATTAGTAAATCTATTTCAAAAACTGTAGTTTGTGCTCTATCTAGAGCTATAGAAAAGGATATAGAAATTGCTAGTTTATCGTTGAAAAACGCCAAAAGACCTAGGATTCATACCGGAATAGGAACCTCAGATTGTCATATTCGTTATAAATTTAATAGTACTCCAGAAAAAATAATAGAAAGAGCTATACACGCAGTAAAATATGCAAAAAAATTTGTAGAAGATGTAGAATTTTATGCTGAGGATGCAGGACGTACAGAAAATGAATTTTTAGCAAAAGTTTGTGAAACTGTAATCAAATGTGGAGCAACAGTAATTAATATTCCTGATACTACAGGATATTGTTTACCAGAAGAATATGGAAATAAAATTCGTTTTTTAAAAGAAAATGTAAAAGGAATTCATAAGATTATATTATCTACTCACTGTCATAATGATTTAGGACTGGCTACTGCTAATTCATTAGCTGGAATTATGAATGGAGCAGAACAAGTAGAGTGTACTATTAATGGAATAGGGGAAAGAGCAGGGAATACTTCTTTAGAAGAAATTGTTATGATTATTAAGCAAAATAATCATTTAAATTTCTTCACTGATATTAATACAAAATTAATTTCTTCTACTAGTTGTTTGGTATCAAAATATACAGGAATGAAAGTACAAGCTAATAAAGCTATAGTAGGTGTTAATGCTTTTTCTCATTCTTCTGGAATCCATCAAGATGGAGTTATTAAAAAAAGAGAAACTTATGAAAGCATTAATCCAGAAGATGTTGGAATATGTGAGTCTTCTATAATTCTTACAGCCAGAAGTGGAAGGTCCGCTTTAGCATATCGTTATAAAAAATTAGGTTATTTTTTTAATAAAAATTTTTTAGATTCAGTTTATTCTATTTTTTTAGAATATGCAGATAAAAAAAAAGAAATTACTGATATAGAATTGAAAATAATATTAGATAAAGTTAATTTAAAGCATAAAAAAAATAATCAAATATTGCATTCTCATAGTAGGAATGATAGAAGAATAAATGTTATATAAAAATGCCAAAATCATTATTTGATAAAATTTGGGAATCGCATATTATTAAGAAATTAGATAATGAAATATTTGTTCTTTATATAGACAGACATTATATACATGAAGTTACAAGTCCTCAAGCTTTTATGGAACTAAAAAAAAGAAATTTATCTGTTCTTAGGCCTAATCAAATTATAGCAACAGCAGATCATAATGTTCCTACAATTAATCAACATTTACCTATTTTAGATCCTTTATCTAGAAAACAAATAGATTTATTAACAGATAATTGTAATAAATATGGAATTACATTATATGGATTAGGAGATAAAAATAATGGAATAGTTCACGTAATTGGTCCTGAATTAGGTTATACTTTACCTGGTATGACAATAGTTTGTGGGGATAGTCACACTTCTACTCATGGAGCCTTTGGCTGTATAGCTTTTGGAATTGGTACCAGTCAAGTAACTATGGTTATGGCTAGTCAATGTTTATTATCATCTAAACCTAAACAAATGAAAATAGAATTAAATGGGAATTTGAGGAAAGGAGTTACTCCAAAGGATGTTATTTTATATATAATATCAAAATTAGGAGTGAATGCTGGAGTTGGATATTTTGTGGAATATATGGGGTCTACTATTAAAAAAATGAGTATGGAAGGTAGAATGACTATTTGTAACATGAGTATAGAAATGGGAGCAAAAGGTGGATTAATATCTCCAGATCAAATTACTTTTGACTATGTGAAAAAATGTAAGAAGTTCCAAAAACTTAAATTAAAAGAAAGAAATATTATAGATTTTTGGAAATCTTTAAGGACAGATGAGGATACAATATTTGATAAGGAATACATTTTCAATGTTGAAAATATTGAACCTATGATAACATATGGGACAAACCCTGGAATGTCAATTAAGATATCTGAAAAAATTCCTAAACTGAATACTATAGATCCTAATTCTATGAATTATATGGGTTTTTCATTAGGAGAATCTTTGATAGGAAAAATGATTAATTATATTTTTATAGGAAGTTGTACAAATTCTAGAATAGAAGACTTAAGATTAGTAGCTTTTGTAATAAAAGGAAAGAAAAAAGCAAATCATGTAAGAGCAATGATTGTACCTGGATCAAATCAAGTAGTTAAACAAACTAAAAAAGAAGGATTAGATAAGATTTTCAAAGATTCTGGATTTGATTTTCGTCAACCAGGATGTTCTGCTTGTTTAGGTATGAATGAGGATAAAATTCCTGCAGGAGAGTATTGTATTTCTACATCTAATAGAAATTTTGAAGGAAGACAAGGTCCAGGATCTCGTACTTTACTTGCTAGTCCTTTGACAGCGGCTATTATAGCTATTGAAGGTAAAATTGTGGATATCAATAAATATGTTTATGAAAAAATTTACAACGTTACTTAGCCAAGTTGTTCCATTGTCTATAGAGGATGTAGATACGGATCAAATTATACCTGCCCGTTTTTTAAAAGAAACTGAACGTAAAGAATGTGGAAAAAATCTTTTTATGGATTGGCGTTATCACAAAAATGGATCATTAAATAAAAATTTTATATTAAATAACCCTAATTTTAATGGAAAGATACTTTTATCCGGAAGAAATTTTGGATGCGGATCTAGCCGTGAACATGCTGCATGGGCTCTTTTTGATTATGGATTTAGAGTGATAATATCTAGTTTTTTTGCTGATATTTTTAGAGAAAATGCATTAAATAATGGATTACTAACTGTAGAAGTATCCGAATATTTTTTAAAAAAATTATTTAATACAGTTGAAATAAATCCAAAAGTTAAAATAAAAATCGATTTAATTTATCAAAAAATAACAATTTTAAAGACAGGAGAATTTTATAAATTTTATATACATCCATATAAAAAAAATTGTTTTATAAATGGTTATGATGACATAGATTTTTTAATCTCTATTAAAAATGATGTAGAAAATTTTGAAAAAAATAGAAATTTTTTTTTAATATGATAAAAAATATTTCTGTAATAGAAGGAGATGGAATAGGGCCTGAGGTTATTAGACAAACTATTAAAGTTTTAAATTCTATATCCATAAAATATGGTCATGACTTTCGTTATAAGAATATTTTAGCCGGATCTAAAGCTATAGAGAAATTTAGCGATCCTATGCCAGAAGAAACTATAGATCATTGTTTGAAGTCAGATGCTGTTTTATTTGGCAGCATAGGAGATCCTAAATACGATCACAATCCAATAGGTATGAGACCTGAAGATGGATTGTTAAAACTAAGGAAAAAAATGAATTTATATTGTAATATTCGTCCTATAATAGTTTTTCCTAAACTAGATAAGTCTCCTATAAAAAAGGAATTATTAAAGGAAGTCAATTTTATTATATATCGTGAATTAACAGGAGGGATTTATTTTGGAAAAAAAGGTCGTTGTAAAAATGGTAATAAAGCTTACGATCATTGTGTTTATTCTAAAAAAGAAATTGAAAGAATTGGAGAAAAGGCTTTTAAAGCTGCTTTTTCTCGTAAAAAAAAAGTAACATTGGTAGATAAAGCTAATGTATTAGAAACTTCTAGGTTGTGGAGAGAGGTCATTAAAGAAATATCGTTAGATTATCCAGATATATGTTTAGATTTTTTGTATATAGATAATGCATCCATGCAAATCATTATGAATCCTAAAAAATTTGATATTATTTTAACAGATAATATGTTTGGAGATATTCTTTCAGATGAATCAAGCGTATTAACAGGTTCTTTAGGTTTACTTCCTTCGGCTTCTACAGGAGGGGATAAAATAATGTTTGAACCTATACATGGATCTTATCCTCAAGCAAAAGGAAAAAATATCGCAAATCCAATAGGATGTATTCTTTCGGCATCTATGATGTTAGAACATTTTGGAATGTATAAAGAAAAAAATCATTTGGAAAAAGCTGTTCAAAATTCTATTGAAAAAAAAATATGTACACCAGATATTATTGATTATAAATTATCTTCTACTACTGAAGAAGTAGGTGATTATATAGAAAAATATATTTTATATCAATAAATCTTTTCTATAATTGGAATTTTGGGATCTAATATATCTGAAATTCTTTTCATCAGAAATGGTAAAATGACAGATTCATAATCTGTATATGTTATATTTTTTTTTTGAGAATTATAAAAAATATTTATAGGAATTTGTGATATGTCTCCATTCATTTTTGGTGAAATAATTCCTATGATAAGAGGTTTTTTTTTATTTTTTTTCAATATTGAAGATTGAAACCATAAATAGGCATAAATAAGTAATTGCATAGTTTTTGCATAATTTGTATCATAAAAAATATTTTCAATATTTTTAAAAGAAATGTTAATTTCTTTATTTTTTGAGAATCCTATTTTATAATCGAGAATACGAGTTTCCCCGTCATATTCATCTATTCTATCTATAATTCCATGTATATTTACCTGTTTTGATCCTATATTTAATATAGAAGATACTTTGTATTCTATTTTTTTTAGAAAAATTTTATGTCCGTTTACAATAAATTTTTTATCCCATGAAATGAAATTATCTATGTAATTTTTTATGATAAAATAAAAAAACATACTATTACCTTCAGTAATTTCTCTTTCGTCTAAAAGAATTTTTTTTATAATAAATTCATACTTTTTTTTCATTTGATGAATAGAATCAATAGTAATCCAACTGTTTTTTATAGGATCATATAAAATTTTTAATACTTGATGGATAATTTTTCCTATTTTTTTTTTATCGGATATTGTTTCTGGATCATTTAACTTAAGTATTTTTTTATAATAGAATAGAAGAGGATTATAATTGTATAAATGAATAGAAGAGGGAGATAAACCTTTATGCATTAATTCATGTAAACAATGAATTATAGATTTCGTTTTATTTATTATAATAGGAACTCTTTTTGAGTTTATTATAGGAAATAATGGTTTATTTATTTTTTTTTTTGAAATTTTAGAAATTATTTCTATTCTATGAATAAAACGACTTTTTTCTCCAGAATTAATTTCATCTGGTTGATTTTTATATATTAGATATGTTTGTTTCGAAAATTGAATGATTTTTATTAAATGATGAAAATAAAAATCCTCATTATTATTATTGATTTGTAATTTTTTATGTATATCAAAGGGAATGAAGGAGCTCTTTTTATTACTATAATAGTTTGGAGGAATATTTCCTTCATTAAAAGAAGTGATAATTACAATATCAAAATCTTCTATAAAACTATCCATAAAACCTGTTACGTATAAACCTTTTCTACTTTTACGTATGTATCGTATGTTTTCTGTATTAGTAAATTGTTCGTATATATTAAATACATCATGAATTCCTATAGATAAATTTTTAGTTTTTCTAGCTATTATTCTTAACTTTTGTATATAAACTTCTAGTTTAGAAATAAATTTTAATTCCAAAAAATGTTTTTTAATATTTGTAATAAGAAAATTTTTCAATTTTGTAATAAAACTAATAAGACTTATAAGGATTATTTTGATATTATTAGTTGGAATTTTAAAAATTCCCCATAAATCGTTTTTATATAAATATTTTTTGATTATATCTTCACAAAGAAAATCGGAATTATTTTCTGTTTCTAATTTTTTTAAAATTGAATTTTTTTTCAAAAAAAATTTTTGAATGTACCCATTAGATAATACATTTATAACATCTTTTTTAGTGAATTTTTTAAATTTATTTTTATTTAATAATAACTGTAATATAGAATAAAAAGTATAATAAATGGGAATATCATTTAATGGATAATTAAAATTGAAAGATATTTTAATTCCTAATTTTTTTTTTATAGAATATACTAATGGAGTAGTCAGATATTTATCTCCTGGCATTAAAAGTATTTTGTTAAGTTTTTGATTTTTCTTTATTAATTTATATATGATATTTTCCACAATTTTTATTTGCTCTATTTCTTTCGAAACACCAATAATTTTTAAATTATCATATTGTAAATTTTTTTTCAAAATCTTTTTTTTATTAAAATATTCTAAATCTATGTTTGAAATTGAAACGTTTTTTTCACATAGATCATAAACTAATCCTTGTTGAATAATTTTTTGAATTAAAACTTTTTCGCATTCACTAAATGCAACATAATCGACAAGAAATAATACAAGTTTTGTGTCTAAATTTTTATTTATAAAAGAATCTAGACGAGAAATTCCTGCTCTGAAAAGCATGCCATGATAAGCAATTCCTCTTTTAAATAGTTGAGATTGTAAAATATAATAATACTTATGTATTTTTTCCCAAAAAAAGTTTTTTTTTTGTTTTAAAAGATCAAAATTCCATTTATTTATTTTTTCTGTTGAAATAATGGAATAAAAAAAATTTTCAACATTTATCATATTAAAATCTATATTTTCAAAATCATGCAATATTTCAAGACCCCAATTAAAAAAATCCTGAAAATTTTTTTCTGTAAAATCATTTTTTTTTAAAAAAGAGAAAAAATAAAGTAAGATTAAATGGTTATCTAAAAGTCTAAGTCCGGAGATATTTTCAAAAAATTTTTCTATTGTAAAAAATTTAGTTTTTGAAGAAAATTTTGAACTGTATTTATTTTTAATATATTCTATAATTTCAGAATTTTTTGATATGAAAAAAATTTTTGAGTTAGAGTTTTCTAAAAAAAAATTAAGAATTTTATCAATTTTTTTTTTCACGAGAAAAAAATTTTTGAATATTTATTTTGTCCACACTTATTTGTTTTTTCAATTCTTGTATGGAGTTAAATTTTTTTTCTTCACGTATTATACAAATCATTAAAATGTCTATTTTTTTTCCATATATATTTTCAAAAAAATCGAATATATGTACTTCTATTTTTACTTTTTTATTTTCTTTCTCTACTGTAGGGTTTATACCAATATTTAACATTCCTAAATATATTTTATACAAATAATTAATTTTGACTGCATAAACACCTTTTTTAGGAATCAATTTTTTAGAATCTACTTGTAGATTTGCAGTAGGAAAATTGATTTTTTTTCCTATCCCTTTTCCTTGTATAACGTTACCAGACAATGTATAAAAGTATCCTAAAGCTTTATTTGCCCATTCTATATTTCCTAATAAAAGAGATTCACGTATATGAGTAGAACTAATTACTTTTTTTTTCAATTTGTAAGGACTAACTTTATAAACCTTAACTCCATAAAGATGAGATATTTTTTTTACTTCTTCATAATAATTATCTCTATTTTTTCCAATATGGGAATCATATCCAGTAATGATCTTTCTAATTTTATATTTAGGATGTAAAATTTTCTTTAAAAAATCTTTTGTTTTTATTCTTGAAAAACTAAGAGTGAAAGGATGAATAATCAAATGTTCTATTCCTGTTTTTTCCAAATTATATATTCTTTCAGTAAGAGTATTTAAATAAAAAAAATTCTTATCAGAAGACAATACATCTTTTGGGTGTGGATAAAAAGTAAGTAGTACGGAAGAATATCTCGTTTTAGATCTAAAAATTAAATTTTTAATAATTTTTTGATGACCTATATGAACTCCATCGAAAATACCAAGTGTAAACACACATGGATAAAAAGAAGAAAATTTATCAATCAATGAATGAATTTTCAAAATTTCCTTTTTTTTCTCTATACATTTCTATACATTTATTACAAATATAATAATATAGTTTTTATATAAGTACATGATATGATGATGCATAAAAAAAAAATTAAAGGAATAATTAATAAAATTATAGGACCTGTAATTGATGTTTCTTTCAAAGGATGCTCTTATCTTCCTAAAATTTATGATGCACTAGAAGTATTTTCGTCTAAAAAAAAAAAAATTGTATTGGAAGTTCAACAACATGTGGGGGATAATAATGTTCGTTGTATATCTATGGAAGTAACAGATGGATTGAAAAGAGGGCAGGAAGTCTATGCATTAGATCAACCAATTTGTGTTCCTGTTGGAGAATCTATTAATGGTAGAATATTTAATGTTTTAGGAGATTGTATAGACGGATTAGGAGATATAGATAGATCGAAAACTAAATCTATTCATAGTAAATCTCCTGCATTTGTAGATTTATCAACAGATACAGAAATTTTATATACAGGAATTAAAGTCATAGACTTAATAGAACCTTATCCTAAAGGAGGTAAGATTGGGTTATTTGGAGGAGCTGGAGTTGGAAAAACTGTATTGATTCAAGAATTAATTAATAATGTAGCAAAAAAACATGGAGGAAGATCTGTTTTTGCAGGAGTAGGAGAAAGATCTAGAGAAGGAAACGATTTATTAAGAGAAATGTTAGAATCCGGTATTATAAAGTATGGAGAATCTTTTATGGAATCTATGAAAAAAGGAAACTGGGATTTATCTAAAGTGGACAAAGAATCCTTGAAAAAATCCAAAGCAGTTTTTGTTTTTGGACAAATGAATGAATCTCCTGGAGCGAGAGCAAGAGTTGCTTTATCCGGGTTAACATTAGCTGAATATTACAGAGATCAATCTTTAGAAGGAAAAAAAGGACAAGATGTTTTATTTTTTATAGATAATATATTTCGTTTTACTCAAGCTGGATCAGAAGTTTCAGCATTATTAGGAAGAATACCTTCATCAGTAGGATATCAACCTACTTTATCATCTGAAATGGGGGCTATGCAGGAAAGAATAACTTCCACCAAAAGAGGATCTATCACTTCAGTGCAAGCAGTTTATGTTCCTGCTGATGATTTAACAGATCCTGCTCCTGCAATTACATTTTCACATTTAGACGCAACTACAGTACTTTCTAGAAAAATAGCATCTTTAGGTATTTATCCTGCAGTAGATCCTTTAGATTCTTCTTCACGTATTTTATCTCCAGATATAATAAGTGAAAGTCATTATAATTGTGCACAAAAAGTTAAGAAAATATTGCAAAAATATAATTCCTTACAAGACATTATAGCTATTCTTGGAATAGAAGAACTAAGTGAAGAAGATCAACTAACAGTTTCTAGAGCTAGACGTGTTCAACGTTTTTTATCTCAACCGTTTCATGTTGCAAAACAATTTACAGGAATAGAAGGAGAATTTGTAAAGATTGAAGATACTATAAAAGGATTTAATATGATAATGAATGGAGAATTAGATAATATACCAGAAATAGCTTTTAATCTAAAAGGAACTATTGAACAGGTTATAGAAAGTGGAAAAAAAATTTTATCATAAATTTGTGGTTTTTATGGAAATCAAAATTTTTAGATATTATAAAATTTTTTATCAAGGAAGTGTTATATCTGTTATAGCCCCTGGATATCAGGGGTACTTTCAAATATTAAAAAATCATGCTCCATTTATTTCTATATTAAAAAATGGGATTCTGAAATTAGAACTAAAAAAGGATAAAAAAAAGGAAATTAAAATAGAAGGTGGTATTTTAAGAGTAAATAAAAACATGGTTATTATAATAACATAACTTCTATGAACTAAACTTCATATATTCTTTTCTATTTTTGAATATTTTTATAGCATTAAAAATAGCCTCTTCAAATGATTTTTCATTGGCGATTCCTTTTTTAGCTATATCATAGGCAACTCCATGATCAGGAGATGTTCGTATATGAGAAAGACCAGCTGTAAAATTTACTCCTTGATTAAAAGTTAAAGTTTTGAAAGGTATTAATCCTTGATCATGATACATAGCTAGAACAGCATCAAAATTTCGATAATTATGATTTCCAAAAAAACTATCTGAAGAATAAGGACCAAAAATTAACCATCCTTTTTTTTGAAATAAATTATCAATAGCTGGTTTAATTTTTATTTTTTCTTCATTTCCTATTAATCCATTATCACCTGAATGTGGATTACAACTCAAAACAGCAATTTTTGGTTTTTCTATATAAAAATCAATGATGAGAGACTGACGTAAAATTTTAATCGATTTCATTATTTTTTTGATATTTAATTCTGAACTAACCTTTTTTAAAGGTATGTGGTTAGTTACTGTTGCAATTTTTAAAATATCGTGAATCATTAACATTAAGGATTCTCCCTCTAATATATTTTGTAAATATTCAGTATGACCAAAAAATGAAAAATTTTTAAAATTCATATGTTTTTTATTAACTGGAGCTGTTACAAGTACATCTACTTTACCTTCTTTTAAAGCTTTCACAGCTTTCTTTAAAGATAACATGGGGTATTTTCCTGATTCAGGATGGTTGATTTTTATAGATTCAAATTTAATATTTTCTTTCCATATATTGAATACATTGATTTTGTAATCAATAATTTCTTTAAAATTTTTTATTTCTCGTATATTATTAATTTCCATATTAAAAATTTTTTTGTAGTAAAAACATAGATTGGTAGATCCAAATAATATTGGAGTAAAAAAATCTAACAGTTTTTTTTTGCAACATACTTTTAAAAAAACCTCTAATCCTATTCCATTAATATCTCCTGTGGTAAACCCCACTTTAATTTTTCTTTTTTTATGATTCATTAATATAAAATACAATATTTAATTAATTTGAAAAAAATTATAAATTATTCATCAATGTTTACTGGAATCATAGAATGTACTACAAAAGTGTATCAATTAAATCGTGAAAAAAACAATCTTCGTATAATTTTTAGTAATCCATTTTTAAAAAAAAAAATAAAAATTAATCAAAGTATTTGTCATGATGGAATATGTTTAAGTATTATGAACATCAATGAAAATCAAAAAACTTATTCAGTTATTGTTTCTGAAGAAACTTTATTATGTACTAACTTAAATTTTTTAAAAATTAAAGATGAAGTAAATTTAGAAAGAGGAATTATGTTACATGAAAGGTTGAATGGACATATTGTTCAAGGACATGTAGATACAACTGCTAAAATTATTAATATTGAAAATAGAAACGGAAGCTATTTATTCTTTTTTAAATCCAAAAAAAAATTGGATTCTCTAGTTGTAAAAAAAGGATCTATCGCTATTAATGGAGTAAGTTTGACTGTTATAACATGTAATCAATATATATTTAATGCTTCCATTCTTCCTTATACTTATAAAAAAACAAATTATCATTTGATGAAAATTGGTGATATTGTTAATGTAGAATTTGATATTCTAGGAAAATATATTAATAAATTTATACAACAATATAAAATGAAGTGAAGATATAACATTTATTCCAAAATAGGTTCTCCTGACGAAATATTTTCATCTGTATATTGTCTATATATATTAAAATGCTGAATAAATTTTTTAGCAAGTATTTTAATTTGATCTTGATATATTTTTTTATTTTTCCATAAGTTTTTTGGATTCAAAATATTAGAAAATACACCGGGACAATATTTTGGAATTTGAAAATTAAAAATAGGATATTTTTCATAAGGAACTTCTGATAAAATACCATTTAAAGCATTTTGTACAATTTTACGTGTATCATCTAATTTAATCCTACATCCGGTTCTTTCCGATATTAATCCAGTATTAATCATCCAAACATTGATTTGAGTATTATCTAATTTTTTCATTAACATTTTTGTATATTTAACAGGATGCAAGGGCATAAACGGAGCTCCGAAACAAGAAGAAAAAGTAGCTTTTGGATTTTTAATATTTAGTTCAGTACCAGCTACTTTAGATGTATATCCTAATAAAAAATAGTAATAAGATTGTGCTCTATTAAGTTTAGATATAGGAGGTAAAACTCCAAAAGCGTCATATGTTAGAAAAAAAATATTTTTTATATTGGAAGACAATAGTTTTTTTTCGATATTTTTTATAAAATAAATAGGATAGCTTATCCTCATATTTTGAGTAATGGTGTCGTTTAAAAAATCTACTTCTCTAGTTTTTTTGTCAAAAATTACATTCTCCAACATAGCACCCTTTCTTATAGCATGATAAATCATAGGTTCATTTTTTTGAGAAATACCCAATATTTTAGCATAACATCCTCCTTCAAAATTAAATATAATATCATCATAAGTCCATCCGTGTTCATCATCTCCAATCAAATTTCTATTTACATCATTAGAAATAGTAGTTTTTCCTGTTCCCGATAAACCAAAAAAAAGAGCTGTATCTTTATTACATTTCCCCACATTTGCAGCACAATGCATAGGAAAAACATTTTTGTATATAGGAAGTATAAAATTTAAAACAGAAAATATAGATTTTTTAATTTCTCCTGTATATCCTGATCCTCCAATCAAGATTATTTTTTTGGAAAAATTTAATATAGAAAAGTTTTTATTTCGTGTACCATCTTCTATGGGATTTGCTTGAAATCCTGGAACACAAAACAATAACCAATCTGGTGAAATTATTTTCAAGTTTGAAAATCTTAAAAATAAATTATGAATAAATAGATCAGACCATGGATACTCACTAATAGAACGAACATTTAATTGATAACGTTTATCGGAACAAAGGTATCCATCCCGGATATACAAAGTTTTTCCAGATAAATATTGTACTACTTTTTGATATAAATCATTAAATTTTTCTGTATCAAAAGATTGATTAAATTTTTCATCCCACCAAACTTTTTGTTCTGTAATGCTATCTTTTACAATAAATCTATCTTCTGGAGATCTTCCGGTAAAAAAACCTGTTGTTATAGCTAAAGCACCTGATTTTGTTTCAAAACCCATTTTTTTTTGAACAATGATTTTTTGTAACTCGTAAGGAGTTAGTTGCCAATTATATGAAGAATTCAATATTCCATAATTTTCTAGAGAAAAAGAAGTCATATGTCATTTACTATTTATACGTGAAACAAATTTATATATGATTTACAAAAGTTTACTAATTTTGTATTATAAAAAATTATAATACATGTCTGATATTGCGTCTAAAATCAATGCTCTTATTGTAGAAAAATTAAGCGTAGAAGAAAATGAAGTTACTCCTACTGCTAGTTTTACAAATGATTTAGGAGCAGATTCACTAGATATAGTAGAACTTATTATGGAATTCGAGAAAGAATTTAACATAAATATTTCTGACGAAATAGCTGAAAAAATAACAACAGTAGGTGAAGCCGTGCGGGCTATTGAAAATATTTTGATGGAAAAAAATGTAAATAAGAAAAAAAACTGATTAGATAAATATTTTTTATGTATGAACATGTAGAAATCAAAAAAGTAGTGATTACTGGAATTGGTTCTATCACTCCTATAGGAAACACTGTAGAAAAATATTGGGATTCTCTTATAACTGGAAAAAACGGTTGTGGTCCTATTACTTATTTCGATACTAAAAAATATAAGACTAAATTTGCTTGTGAATTAAAAAATTATGATCCAAATTTTTTTTTCAATAAAAAAGAAAGACGAAAATTAGATCCTTGTGCTCAATATGGAATTATTGCTTCTGAAGAAGCAATAAAAAATAGTGGAATTAATTTTTTAAAAGAAAAAAGAGAAAGAATAGGAGTAATTTGGTCATCTGGAATTGGAGGTCTTCTTAACTTAGAAGAATCTATTTCAGATTATATACATGGAGGAAAATATCCCAGATTTAGTCCTTTTTTTATCCCAAAAATGCTTATCGATATTACTGCTGGTTTTATTTCTATGAATTATGGACTTCACGGTCCAAATTATGCAACGGTATCTTCCTGTGCTTCATCTTCTAATGCTATTGTAGATGCTTATCATCTAATATGTTTAGGAAAAGCTGATATAATGATAACTGGAGGATCTGAGGCTGCTATTACGCAAAGCGGAGTCGGAGGTTTTAATGCTTTACATGCACTATCTACTAGAAATGAAGATTATAAAACAGCATCAAGACCTTTTGATGAAAATAGAGATGGTTTTGTATTAGGAGAAGGAGCTGGATGTCTTATTATTGAAGAATACAAACATGCTCAGGAAAGAGGGGCTAATATATATGCTGAGATAGGAGGAGTGGGAATGTCTGGAGATGCTTACCATATTACAACACCTCATCCAGAAGGAAAAGGAATTATTTTAGCTATGAAATCAGCTATTAAAGAGGCTGGAATTAAATCTAAAGAAGTTGATCATATTAATTCTCATGGAACATCTACTAGATTAGGAGATATTGCGGAGATTAAAGCTATTAAAAAAGTATTTCATGAAAATATACATGATATCAATATTAATTCTACAAAATCTATGACTGGTCATTTACTAGGTGCTGCTGGAGCAATTGAAGCTATTGCTTCGATTCTTCCCTTAACAAAAGGAATAATCCCTCCAACCATAAATATGTTTCATGTAGATAAAAATATAGATCCAAAAATTAATTTAACTCCAAATAAAGCGGTAAAAAAAGAAGTAAAAATCAGCATATGCAACACTTTTGGTTTTGGAGGACATAATGTTTGTATTTTATTTAAAAAAATAAATGTTACCTGAAAATAATACTTTTTTTGAAAAATTTAAAAAAAATGATTATTCTATCTTAGTAGATAGACTGATAAAAATATTAGGATTTTTTCCAAAAAATACCAAATTTTTAAAGGAAGTATTCATATATAGTTTTTCTACGAAAAAAAGAAATTTAAATCAAAATTATTCCATTAATTTTCAAAGATTAGAATTTTTGGGAGATGCTGTATTAAATTCTATTATATCACATTTTTTATGTGAGAAATTTCCTAAAAAGAAAGAAGGAGAATTAACTCAAATACGGTCTAAAATCGTATGTAGAAGAAACTTAAATGAAATTTCTAGAAAATTAACTATTGCAGATATTTTTTCCGATCAATCTATAATATTTGATAATAATATACTGGGGAATACACTTGAGGCTTTGATAGGTTTTATTTACTTATATAGAGGATATCATAGTTGTGAAAATTTTGTACATAAAAAAATTTTACATCCTCATGTAAATGTTGAAAAATTACAAAATGAAATTTTTAGTTATAAAGTATGGATCATAGAATGGTCACAAAAAAATAAACTTTCTATAAGTTTTAAAACTTTTAGGGAAAATAAAGATCAAAATAAAATTATTTATTTATCTGTATTTACAATATCAGAATATGAAATTCAAACTAAAGGAAGAGGTTCTTCTAAAAAAAAATCAGAAGAAATGGCTGCCAAAGAAGCTTACTTTATTGTTCAAAGAAAAATACTTAAGGAAAAATAGAATTGTATGATGTGCATATTCAATTTTATTGAAAATAAAGATAAAAAGTTTCCTCACATCAAAAAAGGAAAAGGTCACCCTTTAATCTTGCTTCATGGATTAATGGGAGGGTTAAGTAATTTCGAAGCTCTTTTGGATTTTTTTCCAAAAAGAGGTTATCAAGTTATCATTCCTTCATTACCTCTTTATAATATGCCATTATTTTTGACTAACATTTATAACATATCTAAATATGTAATTCGATTTTTAATGGAAATAAGAATTAAAAAAGCTACTTTAATAGGAAATTCTCTTGGTGGGCACATTGCTTTAATTATAGCAAAAAAAAGAATCGATTTAGTTCATTCTGTAGTTTTAACAGGAAGTTCAGGGTTATTTGAAAAAGCTTTTGGAGATGCTTTTCCTAAAAGGGAAAATTATGAATACATTAGAAAAAAATCACAAGAAGTATTTTATGATCCTAATATAGCTACAAAAGAACTAGTAGATGAAGTTTTTCATATTGTAAATGATAAAAAAAAAGGAATTAAAATTTTATATATCGCGAAAAGTGCAATGAAATCTAATATGTCTAAAGATTTATCTGTTATTCATCAACCTATTTGTTTAATTTGGGGAAAACAAGATCATGTTACTCCTCCAGGAGTTGCAAAAGAGTTTCATAGATTATTGCCTCATTCAGAATTATATTGGATAGATAAATGTGGTCATGTTCCAATGATGGAACACCCTAAAATATTTGTAAATATTTTAGAAAAATGGCTTTCCAAATTTGATTTTAACCATGAAAATTATTTCTGTAAAATTTAAAGGTAGTTTAAAAAATATTAGCCAATTTCGGTTATTGACTCATAATGTTCCTGAACATGCTTTTGTGGGACGTTCTAATGTTGGGAAATCTAGTTTAATAAATAGTATAACAAAAAAAAAAATAGCTAAAGTTTCTTCTTATCCTGGAAGAACACAATCTATCAATTATTTTTTAATAAATCATAAGTGGTATTTGGTAGATTTACCAGGTTATGGATTTTTTTCTGTAAAAAAATTAAAAGAAAGAACACAGAAATTAATTAGAAATTTTATTCTTAATAAAAAAAATAATATTTTTTTATTTTTGTTGATAGATTGTCGGTTTTTTTTACAAAAAAAAGATTTAAATTTTATAAAAAAATTAAATAATTTAAAAATCCATTTTTGCATTGTTTTTACGAAAATGGATAAACTAAAAAGTTTTAGACTTTTTGATGAAAAAATTTCATTTTTTCTTAAGGAAATAAAAAAAAATAATATTCCTGTACCTACATGGTTTAAAGTTTCTGCGAAAAAAAAACATGGTATCAATAATTTAATTCGATATATTAAAAAATTAAATGATTTTTATTTTTTTCATATTCATAAACAAAAACTCATTATTCCTAATTCATACGATTTAAATCCAAAACCAAAAATTGTCCCATTACAAACAGGAGAAAGAAAGGATTTTTTTCTAAAAGATTCTCTGGAATAAATGTTGGAAATATGAACTTCTATTACAGGGGAAGAAATAGATTTTACGGCATCAGCAATTCCTATAGAAGTATGAGTATAGGCTCCTGCGTTCAAAATAATTCCATCTGATTTAAAACCTACAGAATGTAAAATATCTATAATTTTTCCTTCACTATTATTTTGATAATAATTAATCTCTATACTACTAGTAGATAGTTTTTTTTTTAATTTCTTAAGAAAATCTGAGAAATTTTCGTATCCATATAATTCAGGTTCTCTTATTCCCAATAAATTTAAATTGGGACCATTAATAATAGTTATTTTTTTCATAAAACCACTAATATTATTTACTTTTATTGTTAGCAGTCATAATATATTCTATTTCTTTTTTTTTCAAAAAACACCAATTTCCTATTTTAATATTTTTTTTTGATAATCCTCCGAAATTAATCCGATCTAATCGGATGACTTGATAATTTAATTTTTTAAATATTCGTTTAATGACTTTATTCCATCCTATATACAATCCTATTTCTATTTTATTATCACATTTTTTATTTACAAAAATGACTTTTATTCTTCCTTCTTTTAGATAAATTTTTCCTTTTCTTATTTTATCTAAATCTTCGTTTTTAATTTTTTTATTTAATGATACGTGATATATTTTTTTTACCCGATATTTAGGATGAGTCAATTTTTCAGCTATATATCCATCATTTGTTAGGAGTAAAACTCCTGTAGTAGAATAATCTAATCTTCCAACAGGAAAAATCCTATAAGGTAAATAAGGAATCAAATTCATTACTGTTTTTCTATTAAATTGATCTCGTGTAGAAGTAATAAACCCTTTGGGTTTATTAAGTAATATATAAATTTTATTTTTAGATTTGATCTTTGATCCATGATATTTCACAATATCATCTGTATAAATTACAGTTCCTAATTTAAAAATGGGTTTTCCATTGACTTCTATAGCTCCAGACTGAATTAATTTATCTGCTTCTCTTCTAGAAGAAATTCCTGCATCAGATAAGTAATGGTTTAATCTAATTTTATGGTGCATAAAAAAATTGAGTTAAAAACGAAAAAGAACTTCTGTAGTATATTTTTTCAATTTTTTTTTTGATAATTCATAATTTGGTGTAAAACCTAAAATAAAACCTCCACCTCCAGAACCACATAATTTCAAATAATAAATATCATTGAATATTCCGTTTTTCCAAATTTCTAAAATGTTTTGGGAAATCATAGGACGAAAATGATAAAAAATCAAACTAGATAATAATTTAACATTTTTTAATAAACTTTTAAAGTCTTCTTTTAAAAAATTTTTAATACATTTTTCATTATATTTTATAAATTCTGAAAAAATGATTTTTCGGAATTTATCATGCTTTAATTTTCTAAAAAAAAAATTGATCATAGAATTGGTTTGACTAGGAATTCCGGAATTTAGTAAAAAAATAGCCCCTTTTCCTTTATTTTCTTTTGGAAGCTCTATTATAAAAATATTTGTTTCGGATTGGATAAGTAAAGGTTGATTAAAATAACAAATTAAAGGATCTATTCCCGAACTTTTTCCATGGAAAAAAGACTCCATTTGTCCAAATATTTTTTTCAAAATTATGATATTATTTTTGAAATATCCTTTTAATTTATTTTTTGCATATTTATCATAAATAGAAGCTACTAATGCTCCAGAACTTCCAACTCCATATCCATTTGGTATATTTGAATGAAAAAAGATTCCTTTTTGTATATCTTTACGTAATTTTTTTAAATCCAATTTTACTAATAACTCTTTTTTTTTTCTAAAATGGATAAAAAATTATAAAATTTATTTATTTCATAATTTGAATATGAATAATCTTTATTTTTATTGGATTCATAATAACTTTTTAAAGTTCCTTTATAAATATTATAAGGAATAGAAAGTCCACTTGAGTTTTTTAGAATTCCATATTCTCCAAATAACAATATTTTTGCAGGAAACAAAGATTCTCTCATTTTTTATGATTTTTTTTCTAAATTAGAAAAAATAAAATTAATAAAAACTATTTAGTTTAAACTAACTATATTGAAAGAAAACAAATTAATTTCATAATTTTTTTAATTTGTTATAATTAAAATTTTAAAATGAGAATAGCCGTATATGGACAAAAATTTTACGAAAAAAATATACCATATTTGAATCAATTTATAGGTTATGTATATAGCCATTCTATAGAAGTCCATATTGAAAAATCTTTTTTTCACGTTCTATCTTCTTTTGAAGAATTTAAGAATTTAAATTTTCCGGTTTTTTCTCATTATAAAGAATTAAAAACTAAAAATTTTAGTTTAATGTTTACTTTTGGAGGAGATGGCACTATTTTATCCGCTATTACATTCATTAGAGATTCTGGTATTCCTATAGTTGGAGTAAATACAGGAAATTTAGGTTTTTTAGCAACTTTTAATAAAGATGTTTTCATAAAAAAAATAGATCAAATTTTTAATAAAAAGTTTCATATAATACCCAGAAGTTTATTATCATTAAAAACTTCTATAATGGATCATAAAAAATTTTTTAATTTTGCATTAAATGAAATCGTTATTCTTAGAAAAGAAATGGTTTCTATGATAACCATAGATGCTTATATAAATAATGAATTTTTAACTTCTTATTGGGCTGATGGATTGATTATTTCTACTCCTACCGGATCAACCGGATATTCTCTCAGTTGTGGTGGTCCCATTATTAGTCCTGAAAATAAAAATTTTGTTTTGACACCTGTATCTCCACATAATTTATTTTCACGTCCATTAATTATATCAGATCATCAAAAAATTTATTTAAAAGTACATAGTCGAGTAAAATCTTATTCTCTATCTATGGATACAAGATTAATTTCTTTAAATCAAGAAAATGAATTATATATTCAAAAAGCACCTTTCTATATATATATCCTTCAAGAAGAAAAAAATACATATTATAAAACGTTAAGAGAAAAACTTTTATGGGGAATGGATCAACGAAATTAAATATGGTTGAGGTTCTTCATTTTTTATTTATATCTTTGTATAAGATGTGTTTATGATTTTTTATGAAAAAATTGTTAGAAAAAATAGACTGTAATAACATACCTAATCATATAGCTATTATCATGGATGGAAATGGTCGTTGGGCTAAAAATAGAGGAAAATTGAGAACATTTGGTCATGAAAAAGCGATACAATCTGTTATAGAGACTTTAAATGGATGTGAAGAATTAGGCATCCCTTATATAACTTTGTATGTTTTTTCTTTAGAGAATTGGAATAGACCTAAACAAGAAATAGACAGTCTAATGAAGTTATTTCATACTAATTTAAAAATTCATTTAGAACAAATTCATGAAAAAAATGTAAAAATTATTACAATAGGAGAATTAAAAAAGTTTTCTGAAATAATTCAAAAAGAACTATTATTTTTCATGAATAAAACAAAACATAATACATCTGGAACTTTAATTTTAGCATTGAGTTATAGTGCTAGGGAAGAGATATTAAGAGCTACAAAAAATATTGCTGAAAAAATTTGTAATGGTCTTTTTTCAATAAAAGATATAAATTACTCTTTTTTTAGAAATCATTTATATACTAAAGATTTGCCAGATGTAGATTTAATTATTAGAACAAGTGGAGAACAACGAATTAGTAATTTTTTACTTTGGCAAGCTGCTTATGCTGAGTTATATTTTACAAATATTTTATGGCCTGATTTTAGAAAAAAAGATCTTTTTGAAGCTATAATAGATTATCAGAAAAGGAAACGTCGTTTTGGAAACGTAGAATAATTTTTTTTAAAAAATGAAAAAAAATATTTTTAGAAGCATTTTTTATTTATCGATAATAATAATGCACTTTCAAAAAGTTTATTCAGATTCATTTTCTGTGAATTATGATAATCATGAGAATTTTCTTTCTCCCAATTCCCATAAAGAAAAAAAAGAAAAAAATATTTCTTTTATTGTAAGAGAAATACATGTTATAGGAAAAACTAAATATGACAGTTTTTTTATTTCTGAATTATCAGGGATCTCTCCTGGAGAATTGGTCAATATTTATGGAGTAAAAACGGATGATGCTATAAAAAAATTATGGAAAAGTAATCTTTTTAGAAAAATATCCATTTATAAAAAAAATATAGGAGAAAATGAAATTGATTTATTCTTTGAATTAGAAGATTTAGAAGAAATTCATGAAATAAAGATAAAAGGAATTGAAAAGGATCATCAAGTTGATAACATTATAAAAAAAATAAAAATTGGAGATAAAATTCCCGGTTATTTAATTAAAAATGTAGAAAATGATATACAAGAATATTATAAAAAAAAAGGATATTATGAAATTGATATAAAAAATCAAATTGAGAAGAATTACAAAAATAAAAATATTTTATGTTTTTATATAAATAAAGGAAAAAAAATTGAAATAGAAGAAATATTATTTTCTGGAAATAAAATAATTCAAAATAAAGAATTACTTGATTTGATGATTGAAACTAAAAAAAATTTTTTTTTTCTATTTTCAAAAAAACCTCTTTTTATTAAAGAAAATATAAAAGAAGATTTAAAAAACATAACGTATAAATATCAATCTATAGGTTTTATTGATGTTCAAGTATTATTGGATTCTATATGGAGAAATAAAACCGGAAATTATGGAATTAAGATAAAAATTATAGAAGGAAAAAAATATTATTTAGGTAATGTTGGTATATTAGGAAATAAAAAATTAGAAACAGATTTTTTGAAAAAAATTTTTTCTTATAAAAAGGGAGACGTATATAATAAAATTGGTATTAGAAATAATATAATAAATTATTCTGATAGTATTCTTTATGCTTATTTAAATTTAGGTTATCTATTTGTTAACATAAATTTAATAGAGAAAAAGATTTTAAACGATCAAATAGATTTGGAAATTCAAATAGACGAAAATAAACCTGTCTATATAAATAAAATTGTTATATTAGGAAACTATAGAACTAAAGATCATGTCATTAGAAGAGAATTAAAAATTTTTCCGGATGATCTCTTTTCTATCAAAAACGTAAAATATAGTTTATTTCAATTGGAGAATTTGAATCTATTTGAAAAAGTATATTATGAAATTAAACCAAATAAAAAAAATGGATTAGTGGATATCGAATGGCATGTTTTAGAAAAAAATACTAATGTGTTACAATTTTATGGAGGTTTCGGAGGAAAAAATTTTAGAAAAATTATTGGAAATTTTAAATTAAATATTGGTAATTTTTCTCTTGGAAATGTTTTTAAGTGGAATTTATGGAAACCCATTCCTCAAGGAGATGGACAAAAATTGATTATTCATAATCAATTGGGATCCGATTTTTCATCTTATAGTCTTTCTTTTACAGAACCTTGGTTAGAAAAAAATAATTCTACTTCTTTCACTTTTAAAAGTCAATATTCAATAAAAAAAGTTAAAAATGAAGAGGACTTAGATTTCCTTCCTGAAGTATATAAAAATACTCAAATATCACATGAGGAAAAACAATTTTTAAAAAAAATAGGAATTTCTGTGGATTTGAATAAATCTTTATCTTTTTTAGATCCCTATTCTAAAGTTTTAACATCTATAGATTATGAAAGATTTCTTTATCAAAAAGAAACTTCACCTAAATTATATCAAAAACAGAGATTCAATAATCTTAGTTATTTAACTTCATTACAAAGATTTTCAACAGAACCAGACATTATTTTTCCATTTCAAGGAACAGAAATAAAGTTTAATAGTTTGTTTACTCTTCCATATTCCATAATTTTTAAAAATATTAAAAATGAAGAATGGATGGAGTATTTTAAACTGAAAATAATTTTATTTGGGTATCATAAAATTATAGATAATATAGTATTGAAAGTGGGAGGGGAAGTAGGTTACTTAGGACAGTATAATGATACAAAAGAATTATTTTCATTTCAAAAATTTTATATGGGTGGAGTACCTAATAGTTTTCCAGGATCATATGATAAGGATCATATTACATTAAGAGGATATTCTTATAAAGACAAAAAAATTAAAAATAGTGTAGGAACGATTTATAATAAACTTGTATTGGAAATACGTTTTTTAATTAAAAATTTATCTAACTTAAAAATTTGGACAATTTGTTTTTTAGAAGGAGGAAATGTAAGTAATTCTTACCAAGAATTTAATCCACTAGTTATGAATAAATCTTTTGGATTTGGATTTCGTTTATTTTGGTCTCCAATAGGTTTTTTAGGATTTGATTTTGGATATCCTATAAATAATGATAATATAACTCATGTTTTTGATAAATCAAAATGGAAAACACATTTGATAGTAGGGAAAGAATAATACAAATAAATAAAACAAAAATCATATGATATGAAAAAAAATACAATTTTTTATTTTCTGTTGTTTCTATTTTTATTTGGATTTCATTATTCATATTCTAATGAATGTCATAAAAAAATAGTTTGTATGAATAGTATGGCTCTCATAGAGAAAATGCCAGAATTTTCTACTGCTCAAAAAGAATTAGATAAAATTAGTAAAATTCATGAGAATACTTTAGATAAATTAGCAAGAGAATTTCATAAAAAAGCAGAAAAATTTCAAAAAAATAAAAATCCGATTCTTAAAAAGGAATTAGAAATTTTACAAGCGAAAGCACGTGCTTATCAAAAAACAGCTTCAGATGATCTAACTAAAAAACAAAATAAACTGTTAAATCCTATATATAAAAAAATAGAAAATGCTATTCATAAAGTAATAGAAAAAGACAAAAATATTATAAGAGTTGACGATTGTAGTCCTGGAAAATGTGTTATAATAAACAAAGGAGAGGACATTACCGAAGCAGTAAAAAAAGAATTAGGATTGAGAAAATAAAAATGGTATCTCCCGGAATCGAACCGGGGACACAAGGATTTTCAGTCCTTTGCTCTACCTACTGAGCTAAGATACCACTAAAGAACAAAAATACAATAAAAATAATCAGTAATAAATTTCATTATTATATTTTTTTACTATTCTTTTTTGTTCTTCTTTCTTGTTTCAATAAAGAACCTAAAAAAATTGTTTCTAAAACAAATAGAAAAGAAATACCTAAAAATATTTTTTTTAAAACAAGTTTTTTTTATAAAGAAAAAGGTTTTTTAAAATTTATTATTTATTCTTCCGTTATTAAAGAATATACGTTTTATACATTATTTCCAAGTGGATTGAATATGTTTATTTATGATCAAAATACTAACAAATATACCTATATTAGTGCCAATTGGGTTAAATCAATCGACAAAATATTTTATCATATTAAAGGAAATATTATAATTATGAATTATAAAGGATATTTTTTGAAAACTGAGGAAATTTTTTGGGATAGGAAAAAGAAAAAAATATTTAATAAAAAATATACAACAATTATATCTAATTCAGATAATATTATACTGCATGCAACAAATGGAATAGAAGTTTCTGAAGATTTCAAAAATATTAGATTAAAAAATATTAGTGGAACTTTACCTATTAAATAATATACTTTTCCATGTAAGTATAGTTTTGATTACTATATTCATATCTGCTTTTTTTTCTGGTATGGAAATGGCTTTGATTTCTTCTAGTTTATTTCAAATAGAAATAGAAAAAGAAAATAAAAAAGGGTCTTTTCATTCTAAACTTCTTTCAAAAAGTATTAGTAATTCTAAAAAATTTATCACTACAATGGTGATTGGAAATACCATATCCTTAGTTATATATGGTATTTATATGGGAAAATTGTTTTTGTATATTTTTCCAAAAGAATTTTTAAATAATTCTTTATGGATGATTTTTTTAGAAACAATTTTTTCTGCTACTATTATTCTAATAGTCGGAGAATTTATTCCCAAAATAATATTTAGTGTCTATTCAAATGAATTGTTGAGTTTATTTATTGTACCTATGTATGTGATATATAAAATATTTTCTCCTATTACAAACTTTATTATTTGTATTTCTAATTTTTTTTTAAAGATTTTAGGAGAACAAGAAAATGATAAAAAGAAAATTTTTGATAAAGAAGATTTAATTTGTTTTTTATCAGAAAATATGGAAAAAAATGTAAAAAGAAAAGAGATTGTGGAATCGGAAATTGAAATTTTTCATAAAGCTCTAGATTTTTCGGAAAAAAAAGCACGAGAATGTATGTTACCCAGAAAAGAAATAGTTTCTGCTAATTTAATATTTTCTTCTATAGATAATATTAGAAATATTTTCACTGAAAGTGGATTATCCAAAATAGTAATTTATAAAAATAATATAGATAATATTATAGGTTATATTCATTATTTAGAATTATTGAAAAAACCAAAAAATATAGAATCTATAATTAGATCAGTAGAATTGGTTTATGTAACAACACCCGTCAGGGAAATTATGGATCTTTTAATTAAAAAAAAAAGAAGTATTGCTATAGTGTTAGATGAATATGGTGGAACAGCAGGAATGATAACTATTGAAGATATTTTAGAAGAATTTTTAGGAGATATAAAAGATGAGCATGATGAAAATTTTCTATTAGATAAAAAATTAAATGATTCTGAATTTTTATTTTCTGCACGTCTAGAAATTGATTTTATCAATGCTAAATATGATTTAGATCTTCCACAATCTGATAAATATGAAACTTTAGGGGGGTTAATTGTAACTTATATAGGAGATATTCCAAAGTATGGGGATAAAATTGTTATTAATAAAAATTTTTATATTGAAATTAAGAAAGTATCTAAGAATAAAATAGAAGAAGTTTTTATCAAAAAAAATTTTTAAAATGAGTTTTTTAGAAAAAATTAGAAATAACACATGGTTAGTTTTCTTTTTTATAAGTATATCTTTAATATTTTTTATATTAGATCCTAATATTATATTAAAATTTTTTACCGATAATTCTGTTATTATTGGAAAAGTAAATGGAGATAATATTTTTTTAGAAGAATATCTTAATTGTTTTCAGTTTTTGAAACGGTTTCGTGAAGATGAACCTGATCATTATTTGAAAAATGATGCTTGGAAATTATTAATTCATGAAAAAGTATTGAATCAACAAGCTGAAAAATTAGGAATAAAAAATACGAAAAAAGATTTTTGGAAAGCAATAGAGAAACAATCAATATATAGTAAAATCGCTAATTTTCAGGATGAAAAAGGGAAAATGAATATGAAAAAATTTAGATTATATTTAAAAAATTTGGAAAAATTTCCTCCGAATTTAACACCTGAAATAGAAGCGGAAAAAAATATTTGGCTTTATGAAAAAAATAGCATTCCAAAAAGAATTATTGCAAAAAAATATATAGAAATGTTAATGTATGGATTGAATACTTCTTTTGTAGAAGCTGTATTAAATTATAAAGATAAAAATTTATTTTCTACAATCGATTATATATTTATTCCTTATTCAGAGATAGAAAAAGAATATTATAAAATTAAAAATCATGAGATTTATGATTTTATTAATCATAACAAATTTCTTTATAAAAAGGAAAATTTAAGAAACCTTAGTTTTGTTATTTTTCGTTCTCATCCATCATTAGATGATGAGAAAAATATGAATATTAAAATAAAAAAATTATTTTTGAAATTTAAATTTTCTAAACATGATTCTATAATTGTTTCTAATCAATCTGAAAAACCTTTCGATTCAAATTTTTACTTAAAAAAAAATCTTCCTTTTGTATTACAAAATTTTTTAGAAAAAAATAATAAAATTGGAAACATATTTGGTCCTGTTAAAGATGACAATATATACATTATGGCTAAATTAACTGGAAAAAAAATGATATATAATTCCGTATTATCCAGCCATATATTGATTTCTCATAAAGAAGCATTACGTTTTTACAATAATAGAGGTAAAAAAAAAGCAGAAGATATAGCAAAAAAAATATACAATACTGTCGTAAAAAATCCTGATAGTTTTAATTATTTAGTTATGAATAAATCTGATGATACTATCAATGTGAAAAAAAATAAAGGAAATTTAGGATGGATAAAATACGAAGAACAAAATGAAGTATTTAAAAATAGTCAAGATAAGAATTCAAAAGAATCATTTGATTTTTTTTCTTTAAAAAATAAAAAAGGAACAATAGGTTTAGTTGAAAGTAAATTTGGATATCATATTATTAGAATTGATGATGTAAAAGATATAAAACCTGTTTATCAGTTTGCTATAATAGTCAAAACATTAACTCCATCAAAAAAAACTGAAGATATCCTTTATCAAAAAACCATTCAGTTTATGAAAGAAAATAAAAATTCAAGTCTAAATACATTCATTAACAATGCAAGAAAAAAAAAATATGAAACTCTTTTTTTAAAAGAAATAAAAAATCATCAATATTCCATTGATGATTTAAATACAGAATTGGATAAAGAAATTATAAACTGGTCTTATGAAAAAAATAGAAAAGAGGGAGATATAAAAATCTTTTCCACTTCGAATAAAGATTATATTATGGTATTTTTATCCAAAATTCAAAAAAAAGGATACCCTATTGAAGAAATAAAAAACAATATAATCCCTATTTTAATTAAAAAGAAAATAAACTATTGTTTATCTAAACTTAGATTAAAAAAATATAATACTTTAGAAAAAATAGCCTCTCGTTTTTCCAAAAAAATAAACAAATCTTATAAAATAAATTTGTATCAGTCTATGATTGAAAATCAAAAAGAACCTAAAGTAGTTGGATATGCTTTTTCCTCAAAATTATATAAAACTTCTAAACCAATATTAGGAGAACAAGGAGTCTTTTTTGTAAGACCATTAAAACGTTTTAATACATCAAAAAAACTTTCTTATTTTTCTTCTGAAATAGAATCTTTAAATACCAACTTGAGAAAAAATATTTTAGAACAAATAGGAAATGTATTAATTAATAAATCTAATATTAAAGATTATAGAAAGAATATTTAATTGTTTCGTTTCACTGAATAAGGAGGTATTTTTATTTTTTTTTCTTCGAAATTATAGATTCCTTTTTTTTTTTCAATATTATTTCGGATAATTTCTTTTTTAATTTTTGTTTTTGCATTTTTTAAGAATCGTATTCCTTCTCCTAATCCACGAGCTATATCTGGTATTTTTTTAGGACCAAAAACAAGTATAGCTATGAAAATTATAAAGAAACTTTCTTCTATACTAATAAATAAAAAATTTTTCATTTTTTTACATTTTTTTGCAAAAAATCGTATACTATGGATGGAGCTATAAATATAGAAGAATAAGTTCCAACACTTATTCCAATAAATAAAGCTAACATAAAACTATGGAGGATTTTTCCTCCGAAAATAAAAATAATCAAGATTACTAATAAAGTAATAAAAGAAGTATTCATAGTTCTAGTAAGAGAACTATAGATTCCTTTATTTATAGTTTTTTTCATTATAAATGATGTTTTTTTTGAAAATTGTCGAATTCTATCATAAACAATTACAGTATCATTAATAGAATAACCTATTATTATTAATAAAGCAGCTATAAAAGTTTGATCTATTTCCAGAATAGAAAATTTTTTATGAAAAAAAGAAAATACTCCAAGCACAATAATTGAATCATGGATTAAAGAAATAATTGCACCCAATCCAAACTGCCATTTCTTAAATCTCATAAAAATATAGGTAAAAATAGCCATCAAAGAAATTATAATAGAAATGAAAGCTTTACGAGCCATATCTACAGCTACTATAGGTCCTATTTTTTCAATAGATAAAATACCTAATGATTTATTTGTTTTTATATTTTTAAATTCATCAAAATTTATAGGAAAAAAAACCTTTAAAGCTGTAAACATTTTTTTTAAAATAATTTCGTCTGTCTGATCGTTTTCTTCCCAAATTCTATAATTTGTAACTATCTTAAGTTGATTTTCATTCCCAAATGTTTGTACTTTAGGAAAATAAGATTTTCCATTTTCTATAAATGTTTTTGATAAAATTTTTGAAATTTTTTCAGGTTCTATTTTACGATCAAAAAGAATTACGTAAGAACGACCTCCAACAAAATCTAATCCTAGGTTAAATCCTTTAAAAAAAAAAGAAAGTATACTAACAATTATAAGAATACAAGAAATTATATAAATCCATTTTCTTTTGGATAAAAAATCATATTGCATATTTTGCATTTTATTTAAAACAGAAACTAATATTTTTTTTCTAAAAAAAATATTTTTATACTTTTTTAAGTGCCATTCTAACAATAATCTTCCTAAAAAAATAGAAGTAAACATAGATATTATAATTCCAATAATTAAGGTAGTAGCAAAACCTCGTATTGGACCAACTCCAAAATAAAATAAAATGATTCCACATAATAAAGTAGTGATTTGTCCATCTATAATAGATGATAATGCTCCCTGAAATGTGTAACTGTTATGAATAGATGTTAATATATAAATTTTATTTTTTATATTTTCTTTAATTTTTTCATAAATTATAATATTGGCATCCATAGACATTGCTAATGTTAGGATAATACCCGCAATACCAGGAAAGGTTAAAACCGCATTTATAGAAATAAGAATACCAAAAATAAATATTATATTAAAAAATAAAATAATGTTAGCATATAAACCCGGAATTGAGTAATAAAAAAACATCCAAATAAATATAAAAGATAAAGCAATCAAAAAAGATATAAACCCTTTTCGAATAGACTCTTTTCCCAAAGAAGGCCCTATTATATCGGTTTGTATAACTTTTACAGAAGTAGGTAATTCTCCTGTGTTTAATACATTTATTAAATCATTAGATTCTTGTACTGAAAAATTTCCATACATTTGAGATATACCGTTGGTAATGACTGATTTTACTACAGGAGCTGCATAAACAAGATTATCAAGTACTATTGCGATACTTTTTCCTATATTTTTTTCTGTGAATATTTTCCATTTTTCAGTACCTTCTTGATTCATTTTTATATTTATATATATTTCATTCAAAGGCCCAAAAGATTTATAAGCATGAGTGACTATATTTCCATTCAAAGAATGATCTTCATTATTATTATTTATTTTTTTTACAGAAAATAATTGTAAATAATTATTAAAATTTTTGTGCCCCCACAAAAATTTTACATCATGTAGATGATAAGGTAAAGCATTTTTAACTTCTTCTGAATTTAAAAAATCGGAAATAATTTTTTGATATTTTACATGAACTAATCCAACGATATTTGAAGATTTAATGAGCGGAATGTTCAAAATATTTATAAGAGACTTTTTTTTTCCAAAATGTTTTTTATAGTAAAATTTATTTATTGCATTGAAAAATGAAATCAGTTCTTGTAAATTATAAGTTTCAAAAAAATGTAATTCCGCTTTTTTTTCTAAAATATTTTTTATTCTTTCTATATTTTCTATTCCAGATAATTCTATTAAAATTCGATTAGAATTTTTGATTCTTTGAATATTAGGCTGTACAATTCCAAATCTATCTATCCTAGACCTCAAAATATTTTGAATAGAAATTATAGATAATTCTATTTTTTTTTTTAAAAATTTTTCTACTTCTGAATCAGAACTATTAACATCAATTTCCTCAATATTAGATTTATTTCCAAATAAATTAGGAGAAGATAAACGGACACTCTTACTCTCTCGATTAAAAGAATTGATGAAAGACGATAAATAATCTATATTTTGATTTTCTCTTTTTTTATTATCTGCATTTATTAAGGCTTTCAAGAAAAAAAAATTTTGTGAATTTTCAGCAAGTTTTTTTAACAAATCTTTCTCAGAAATATCTAAAATCATACTAATTCCTCCTTTTAAATCTAAACCTAGATTTAAATTTTTTTTCAATTTATAATTCTCAGAATGTATTATACTAGGTGATATATAATATAAACAGATTATAGTTAATACTATAGTTACGAAAATTGTAAAAAAATTTCTCACACGCATATTATTTTTACATGAAAAATATATGTGAAATTATTATTTTATTAACAGATTAAAAAATTTTTATATCTATCTTTATTGTATTACTTGGTAGTGTATTGATGTATTTAAGAAAACTAAATGAATGCACTTGAAAAAATTTTAGCTTATTCAAAGCCCTATAAATATCATTATATTATCAATATATCATGTAATTTCTTATATTCTTTATTTTCAGTTATATCCATAATATCTATTTCACCTGTATTGAGTATCTTACTTGAGTCTTCTGAAGATAAAAATAAAACAACATTTTTTAATTCTTTTAATATATCTTTTGATTTTATTATTTATTTTTTTCATGATTATATAAAAATATTATTATATAATTATGGAAAAATAAATACTCTAACTATATTTTGCATTTTTATTATTGTTCTTTTTTTAATTCGTAATATTTTTCGATATCTAGCAGAATATTTTTTAATAGGAATAAAAACTTCTATAGTTCGAAATATTCGTAATGACTTTCATAGGAAAATACTTTCTTCACCCTTAATTTTTTTTTCAAATCAAAGAAATGGAGATTTAATGTCCAGATTATCCAATGATGTTAATGAAATAGAAATTTCTATTGTTAGCTCTTTGGCTAATTTGATTAGTTCTCCTATTATGATTTTTTTTCACTTGTTGACTTTATTTTTTATGAGTTATCAATTAACATTTTTTGCTTTTTTTTTACTTCCTTTAATGGGAATTTTTTTATCTATTATAGGATATAGTTTGAGAAAAGATGCAAGAGGAGCTCAAAATCAATTAGGAAAATTATTCTCTGTTATAGAAGAAACTTTAAATTCAACTAAGATTATAAGTATTTTCAATGCTGAAAACAAAATGCAAAAACGTTTTGAACAAGTATCTGAATATCAGAAAATACTTTCTGCTCGTTTAAATAGAAAAAAAGAATTGGCATCCCCTATGAGTGAATTTTTAGGTTCAATTACAATGGTCTTAATTATTTGGTATGGAGGAAAACTTTTTTTAGAAAAAAAAGGTATGGCTCCAGAAATACTTTTTCCTTTTATAGGACTGTTTTTTCAAATTATTAATCCTGCAAAAAGTTTAGTCAATTCTATATCCAATATTCAAAAAGGAAGAGCAGCTGCAGAACGTATTATAGAAATATTGAATACTGAATATGCATCAAATGATAAAATCAGATATAAAAAACCTACTTTTCGTTTTGAAAACGAAATTTTATTTCGTAATGTATCATTTACTTATAATAAAGTTATATTAATTAAAAATTTAAGTTTTTCTTTAAAAAAAGGAAAGACTGTAGTTTTAGTAGGTCGATCTGGAAGCGGAAAATCTACCGTTGCCAATTTATTGGCTAATTTTTATAATGTAACATCTGGAAAGATTACTGTAGATGGAATTAATATTAAATATTTAAAAATTAGAGATTATCGAAAGTTGTTAGGAATTGTAACTCAAGAACCAATTCTTTTTAATGATTCTATTTTAAATAACATAGTGTTAGGAGAAGAAAAAAAAATATCTATAAATTCTGTTATAAAAGCAGCTAAAATTGCTAATGCACATTGTTTTATAAAAAAATTACCAAAAGGATATGACACAATTATAGGATATAACGGAAATAAATTATCTTTAGGTCAAAAACAAAGAATAAGCATAGCAAGAGCTGTTTTTAAAGATCCTCCAATCATGATTTTAGATGAAGCTACTTCTTCCTTAGATACAGAATCTGAACTTACAGTTCAAAAAACCTTAAATGAAATGATGAAAAATAGAACATCTCTTATAATAGTACACAAATTATCTTCCAATATTATACAACATGCAGATCATATTATTGTATTAGAAAAAGGAAGAATTATAGAACAAGGAAAACACAGTACTCTAATTTCAAAAAAAGGAGCTTATAGCAAATTATTGTCTTTACAAAATTTTTAAAATGAACATTGAAAAATGTATTACAGAAATCATTCATAATCCCCTATCATCTATTTCTATTATAGTAAATTTGTTTTTAATAGAGAGTATTTTATCTATAGATAATGCAGCAATGTTAGCTTCTATGGTTTTAAACCTTAAAAAAAAAGATCAGAAAAAAGCGATAAAATATGGAATTATTGGTGCTTATTTTTTCAGAGGATTGTGTTTATTATTTGCATACAAATTAATTAATATATGGTGGTTAAAACCATTAGGAGGAATATACTTGATTTTTATAGGTTTGAATCATTTTTTTATAAACAATAAAAAGAATTCTCTTAATTCAAAAAATAAAAAACTACAATATTCTTTTTGGAAAGTCGTTTTTTTTATAGAAACAATGGATTTAGCTTTTTCTATTGATAATATTTTAGCTTCTGTTGCCTTATCAGAAAACTTTATATTAATTTTATTAGGCGTTTGTATAGGGATTTTTTCAATGAGACTGATTACTCAATTTTTTGTTAAACTAATAGAAAAATTCACATCTTTGAAAGATTCTGCCTTTCTTGTAATCATTTTATTTGGAATAAAGCTTCTTTTTTCCTTAAAACAACATGTTCCTGATTTATTTTTACTTTTTTTCTCAGAAAAAATATTCTCTTTACTAACTTTTTCAATATTTATATTTCCCATTTTTTTATCATGGATAAAAAAAATAATAAATAAAAATTAAAATAATATAGTAATTGGATCTTCTAAATAATTTCTAAGAGAACGGATATATTCACTTCCTTTAGATCCATCTATAATTCTATGATCACAAGATAATGTGATTTTCATTATGTTTCCTATCTCAATTTTATAGTTATTTACAATTGGACGCATCATAATAGCTCCTATAGATAATATAGATGTATTAGGTGTATTAATTATGGAAGTAAAAGATTCTATTCCATACATTCCTAAATTTGAAACTGTAAAAGTACTATTTTCTATTTCTTCTGGTTGTATTTTTTTTAATTTTGAACGTAATACTTTATCTTTTATTTCTTTTGAAATTTGCAGTAATGATTTTTGATCTGCATTTTTAATAACAGGAACTATTAATCCATCTTTTATAGCTACAGCGATTCCAATATGAATATTAGGATGTATAATGACTTGTTCATCATTCCATGATACATTCATATCAGGGTGTCTTTTTAAAGATTGAGCTACTGCTTTTATAATAACATCATTAAATGACACTTTTTCTTCTAAAGAAAGTTTATTATTTAAATTTTTTCTAAACTCAATTAATTTATCCGCATTTATTTCACTAAATAAATAATAATGTGGGGCTGAAAATTTGGAATAAGTCAAATGTTTTGCAATTCTTTTTCTTATGGAAGAATGACCTACGATACTTTTATTTTTTTCTTTTCTTAAGTTGGTTTCTTTGTAAAATTCTATATCTTTTTTAACAATTCTCCCATGTTCTCCACTTCCTTTTTCTTTTATTTCATCTATAGAAATTCCTATTTTTTTAGCCATTTTTTTTGCTACAGGAGATATAAATATTTTTTTATTTTCTTTATTTTCTTTCTCTTTTTTTATTTTTTTATTTTTAGATTCTAATTTGGAAATGATGTGACTTATATCTTCCCCTTCATCTCCTATAATCGCTAATACGTCATTTACATGCGTTGTTTCTCCTTCCTTCACTCCAATAAAAAGTAAAATACCACTAACATCTATTTCAAAATCTTGAGTAGCTTTATCAGTTTCTATTTCAGCTAAAATATCACCCTCTGAAACTTTATCTCCTACTTTTTTATTCCATTTAATTACAGTCCCCTCTTCCATTGTGTCACTTAATTGGGGCATGGATATTATTTCTGCCATGATTTTATTTTTTCTTTAATCTAAGGGTATTTTTTTTCATATGTTTATGAAGAAGATACCTTATCTAAAAAAGGATAATTTTTTTCATGATAAACAACATTATACATTTCTTCTAAAGAAGGAAAATCTGAATTTTCAGCAAATTCAACACAAGACTCTACCTTTTTCTTTACTTCATTTTCTATTAAATGTAAATTTTCTATGGTTTCCCATTTATTTTGTACAATCGTATTTTTTAATTTTAAAATAGGATCTTTTTTTTTGTAAAAATGTATCTCTTCTTTGCTACGATATAATTCAGAATCAGACATAGAATGTCCTCTATATCTATATGTTTTAATTTCTAAAAAAGTAGCGCCTTCTCCTCTTCTAGCTCTTTCTATAGCAATAAAAGCTGATTTTGCTACTTTTTTTGGATTCATTCCATCCACGTGATAAGAAGGCATTCCATATGATTTTCCAATTTCATAAATTTCTTCTATATTACTGCTTCTTTTTACGGAAGTTCCCATAGCATATCTATTATTTTCACATATAAATACAACAGGAAGTTTCCATAACATAGCCATGTTAAATGTTTCATGTAAAGAACCTTGCCTTATAGCTCCATCTCCCATAATAGTTATGGTTACTGCTTTTCTGTTAAAATATTTATCGGCAAAAGCAATTCCAGCTCCTAATGGAATTTGTCCTCCTACAATTCCATGTCCACCATAAAAACGATGTTTTTTACTAAAAATATGCATAGAACCTCCTAATCCATGAGATGTTCCCGTTTTTTTACCTAACAGTTCCGCCATTACTTTTTTTGGGTCTACTCCCATAGAAATAGGTAAAATATGACATCTGTAAGCGGTTATAATTTTATCTTTAGATAAATCCATTGCATGAGTTAATCCAGCAGGAATCGCTTCTTGTCCATTATACAAATGTAAGAATCCTCTAATTTTTCGTTTTAAATATAAGGTACGACATTTGTCTTCAAATTTTCTCCAAAAAAACATATCTTCGAACCACTTTATATAGGTTTTTGTGGTAATTTCTTTCATTATAAAGAAAAATTTTATGAAATCATTGCGTACAAATTTAATCTTTACAAAATCAATATACAAAGAAAAAGTTAAATTAAATAAATAAGACTTTCTAACGCAATTTTTCTAGACCCCTTAATAAGAATATAATCTGTTTTTTGAATAGAATATCTATTCATACATTCAACAAAATTCTTTTTATTTATAAATTTTCTGATTTTGCAGGAAGTTTTTTTAGTTTTAAAGAAAATATCCCCAATTAAAAAAGCAATACTGATATTGCTTTTTTCTATAAAAGAAATGATTTTTTCATGTTCATTATTAGAAAATAAACCTAATTCTAACATATCTCCTAATATCACTATTTTAGTACCTTGTATTTCATTAAAAAAAGTAAGAGCTTTTATCATACTAGTCGGATTTGCATTATAACAATCTATAATAATTTTTATATTTTTTCTTATCAAAATTTGAGAACGGTAATTATTAGGAATATATTCTTCTATTGCTTTTTTCATTTTTTTTATAGAAATGTTGAAATATCTTCCAATAGTTATAGCAGAAGCTATATTAGATAAATTATAACTTCCTATTAAAGGAGAAACAATTTCCTTATTTTGAATAGATAAAGATGACTTTAAACTATTTTTTTTCCATAAATATTCAATATTTATATCAGATCCTTTTTTTTTTTTAGAAAAAATGTATCTATTCATTCCTAAACTATTAGATAATTGTATTGGATCATCTCCATTAATAAATACTAACTTGTTTTTTTTTTTTAAAAAATCATACAACTCTAATTTACTACGTATAATTCCTTTTACATTTTTAAACCCTTCTAAATGCGCTTTTCCAAAATTAGTGATATATCCATAATCTGGATTAATAATGTAACACATTTCTTCTATCTCTTTTTCATGACTTGCTCCAATTTCTATTACAGAAATTTGTGTATCCACAGACATAGAAAGTATAGTTAATGGAACTCCTATATAATTATTGAAATTATTTTTCGTATAATGAACTTTTTTGTATTTCTTAGAAAGAACCGCTCTAGTAAGCTCTTTAGTTGTAGTTTTTCCATTGCTTCCAGTTATAGCAATAATAGGAATGTTAGATAATCTATATCTATGATAGACTGCTAATCTATGTAAAAAATATAATGTATTTTTCACATAAATAATTTTTTTGCAGGAAACATATTTTTTGTTATCGACTATAGATAATAACGCTCCATTTGAAATAGCTTCATATGCAAATTGATTTCCATCAAAGTTTTTTCCTTTCAAAGCTATAAAAATAGATCCTTCTTTAACTTTTTTACTATTTATTTCTATACCAGAAGAATTAGAATATATTTGATATATATATTGAATTATATTCATAAGTCATATAATATAATAAACAATTTTTTTATTTATACTTCTTATTAAAGCAAATCTTCTTCAAGTTTCATTTTTAAGTTATTAATATTAGTGATTACAGTTCTTTTTTGATCTTTTATGTAAGAAATATAACCTGTTTCTTCGGATATAACAAGGCATATAGCGTCTGTTTTTTCAGATAAACCAATAGCAGCTCTATGTCGTAAACCTAAACGAGATGGAATTTCTTTATTATAAGAAACAGGAAGAATTGCTCTTGTTTTTATTATTTTATTTCCTGTAATAACTACAGCTCCGTCATGCAATGGACTATTTTTATAGAAAATACTTTCTAAAATAGAAATATTAACTTTAGCATCCATTTCATCTCCATTTTGGATAAATTCTTTTAAATCTTGATGTAATTGAATCACTATTAAAACTCCTGTTTTATCTCCTGAAAAAATAGCACAAGCATTTACTATGCTATCTATAGTTTCAGTTTTAATTGAAACTCCTGATTTTTTGAAGAAAGAGAATATAAACTTTTTGAAAAAAATTCTACTTCCTACTATGAGAAGAAATTTTCTAATTTCTGGTTGGAATACAATAATTAAAGCTAAAAAACCTCCTTTAAAAAAAGCACTTATAACTATGCTAAGAAGTTTCATTTTATAAATTTCTACTATTTTCCAGAAAATAAAAGTTGCAATGATACCATAAAAAATATTTAAAGCAGCAGTTCTGTAAACCAATCTGTAGACTTGAAATAGAATAATGGTTACTAAAAAAATATCTAAAATATCAATGAAAGAAATTTTTAATAAATATAACAATGAAAAAAAAATTCACGTAAAATAATATTAAGTTATTAGATAGAGAATTATAAAAATTTTTTATAATATTGTACTAATTTAATGCATTCTACAGCTTCTTTAACATCATGTACACGTAAAAATTTGGATCCATTTAAAATCGCTATAGTATTTATGATAGAAGTCCCATTTAATAATTCTTCATAAGAGTTATTTAAAATACATTTTATCATGGATTTTCTAGAAATACCAACTAAAATTGGATAATCTTTAAAACCCAATAATGACAAATGTTTTAATAATTTGAAATTTTGTTCTAGCGATTTTCCAAAACCAAATCCAGGATCCAAAATAATATCCTGAATTCCAAGTTTTCTTAAATAGTATATTTTCTCTGAAAAAAAATTATTTATTTCTATAATTATATTTTTTCTAAAATGAATTTTTTTTTGCATGTTTTTAGGGGTTCCTTTCATATGATTTAATATATACGGTATTTTAAGTTTTCCTAATAAACGAAACATATTTTTATCTAAAGTCCCTCCTGATATATCATTAATCATTACAACACCTTCTTCTACTGCAATTCTAGCTACTTCACTACGAAAGGTATCTATAGATACTTTTATATCTGAAAAATTTCTTATAATAGCACGAATAGGTTTTGTTATTCTTTTTATTTCTTCTTTTTCCGTTATGAATTTAGCTCCTGGTCGTGTAGAACAACCTCCAACATCTATAAAATCAGAACCTTCATTCAATAATGTTTCTATATGTTGTAATATTTTATTTTCAGAATATAATTTTCCACCATCATAAAATGAATCAGGGGTTAAATTAACTATACCCATCACTTTTGGTTCTTTTAAATGTAATAAAGTACCTGCACAATTAATTATCATTGATAAACTATTTATTGTAATTTTAAATAAACAAAATAATATGAATCTTTCTTATTCTTCTACTGATTTTATTATTCAGAAATGTAAAAAACTTTTTCTAGAAAAATTAAAAGATTATGGATTATCATGGAAATTTTGTCATAATTATTCCATAGTAGATCAAATTTTAGTTAAAATAATTCGTATAAAAAATATTCAATCAAAAAGATATCAAAAGATTAAAGAAGAAAAAATAATAGATACATATATAGATATAATAAATTATTTTATTATTATTCTAATTAAACTAGATACTTTTTTTATATCAAATTTTCATAAAATATCACATTATGATGTGATATTAATATATAATGAAAAATTGAAGAACATAAAAAGTTCCATTTATTTTATGGAAAAAACTTTAAATAAGTTTTGCATAGATAATATTTTAGAAGAAATTTTATTTCTATTAAAAAAAAAGAAAGAAAAAAATTCATTTAAAGAGTTAGAAAAATTGTGTTTAAAAATATTAGTAGAAATTATTTTTTTTTTAAGAAAAAATCTTTAAACAATTTTTTATATTTATAAATAAATAAAAAATGAGAAAAAAAGTTGTTATTGCAAATTGGAAAATGAATTATGATTTTTATGAAACGACTTCTTTTATTAGAAATTTTTTAAATGTTATTTCTGAGAGAAACATAAATCATGATAAAGAAATCATTCTTGCCCCTTCTTTTCCTTTTTTACATATTTCAAATCAAATTCTACAAGGAACAACTTTAAATGTTGCAGCTCAAAACATTCATCAAAAAGAAAAAGGCTCTTATACCGGAGAAGTCTCAGCATTAATGTTAAAATCTATAGGAATTCAAAAAGTTATATTAGGACATAGTGAACGTAGAGAATTTTGTTTTGAGAAAAACAATATTTTATTAGAGAAAATAAAAATAGCGTTAAAATATGATTTAAATATTATTTTTTGTGTAGGTGAATCTTTTATTGAAAGAAATGATAATAAACAATTTGAAATCGTTAAAAATCAATTAAAAAAAACTGTTTTTCATTGTTCCTTAGATGAGATAAAATCTTTTTATATAGCATATGAACCAATATGGGCAATTGGAACAGGAAAAACTGCAACGTTTGAACAAGCTCAGACAATGCATGAGTTTATTCGTATTTTGTTTTTAGAAAAATATGGAGAAAACATTTCTAATAAAATATCCATTTTATATGGAGGAAGTATTAATGATACTAATGCAAGAGATCTTTTTTCCCAAAAAGATATAGATGGAGGTCTTATTGGTAATTCTTCTCTAAAACTTGAAAAATTTTTAAAAATTGTTCAGTCGTAATGTTATTTTTATTTTACTAGATGTTATATTTGTACTTTAGGCCTCGTAGCTTAATTGGAAAGAGCATCTGACTACGGATCAGAAGGTTAAGGGTTCGAATCCCTTCGAGGTCGCGTTTATCCTAAATAAGGTTTCAATATTTTACTCCTAGAAGAATGTTTTAATCTTTTTAAAGCTATACTCTCAATTTGTCTAACACGTTCTCTCGTTAAATCACAAGATTGTCCTACTTCTTCTAAAGTCATAGGTGGTGATCCATTCAAACCAAAATGCAAAATGATAACACGACGTTCTCTTTCATTTAAAGTCTCTAAAATTCTTTTTATATCTTTACGTAAAGATTCTTTTTCTAAGTGTTCATCTGGACGAGGAGATTCATCAGATCGTACTAAATCATATAAATTAGAATCTTCTCCTTCTATCAAGGGAGCATCCATTGATACATGTCTTCCTGAATTTTTTATGGATTCTTCTACATCTTTCTCATTCATATTCAAGTGTTCTGCTATTTCTCTTGCAGAAGGAGTTCTTTGTAATTCTTGCTCTAATTGAGCTAATGTTTTTAATATTTTATTTAACAAAGCTAATTTATTTGTAGGTTGTCTAATAGAACGTGATTGTTCTGCTATAGCTTGTAAAATAGCCTGTCTTATCCACCATACAACATAAGAAATACATTTAAAACCTCTTGTCTCATCAAAACGTAATATTCCCTTTATCAAACCTAAATTTCCTTCATTAATTAAATCACATAAACTCAATCCTTGATTTTGATATTGTTTAGCAACAGAAACAACAAAACGTAAATTAGCATTGACAAGTTTATTTATTGCTTTTGCATTTCCTTCTCTTGCTTTACGAGCATATTCAACTTCTTCTTCTGGAGTTAATAATGGAATTTTACCTATTTCATGAAGATATTTATCTAATGATTCAGATTCACGATTTGTTACTTGTTTAGTAATTTTAAGTTGTCTCATATTTTTTTATTTTTATTCATTTTAGGACGATTAGGGCGAGGTAAAAGTACTTTTCTAGAGAGTTTCATTTTCTTATTTTTTTCATCCATTCCCATGAATTTAACGTCAATTATATCTCCTATATGTAATTCTTCTTCTATATTATTCAATCTTTTCCATCCTATTTCAGAAATATGTAACAAACCTTCTACTCCTTTAGAAATTTCAACAAAAGCACCAAAATCTTTTATAGATTTCACTTTTGCTTTATAAATTTTTCCTAATTCAGGTACAAAAGCAATTTTTTTTATTTTATTTATAGCTTTTCCTATTTTTTCATCATCTTTTCCGATGATTTCAATGAAACCTAAATCGTCTTTTTCTTCAATTATTATATTTGTATCTGTACATGATTGTATTTCTTGAATTATTTTTCCACCGGGACCTATAACTGAACCTATAAAATACTTTGGAATATTAAAAGTATATATTTTTGGAGCATTAGGTTTCATTTTTTTTCTGTGTTTAGGTAATGTTTCTAACATTTTTTTTAAAATAAAAATACGCCCTTCTAAAGCTTGTGTCAAAATTTTATTTATAAGATCGTATGTTATTCCTTCCATTATTTTTACATCCATTTGACATGCTGTAATTCCATATTGAGTTCCTGTTATTTTAAAATCTAAATCTCCAAAATAATCTTCTTCTCCCATTATGTCTGATATAATAATTTTTTTTTCATTTTCCATAAATAATCCCATAGCAATTCCAGATACAGGATTTTTTATGTGAATTCCAGCGTCCATTAATGCTAAACTGGCAGCACAAACTGTAGCCATAGAAGATGATCCATTAGATTCTAGAATATCAGAAACAACACGAATTGTATATGGATTATTATTAGGTATGATATTTTTTAATGCACGTTGAGCTAAATTTCCATGACCTACTTCACGTCTAGATACTCCTCTAATAGAACGTATTTCACCTGTAGAAAAAGGAGGAAAATTATAATGTAAGTAAAATTTTTCCTGATTTTCCATAATAACATTATCAATTTTATTAGCATCTAAAGATGATCCTAATGTAACTGTAGTTAGAGATTGAGTTTCTCCTCTAGAAAATAAAGCAGAACCGTGTACTCCAGGTAAATAATCAACAAAACTAGATATTGAACGTATTTGTTTACTAGTTCTACCATCTAATCTTATTCCTTTTGAAAAAATTAAGTTTCTGATAATTTTTTTTCTAATTTCTTCAAAATATTGATCAATAAAAGCTTCTTTATTTTCTGTTTTTTCTTCTGTTAAAAAATTTTTTTTAAAATCATTTAATACAATTTTTTCTTGAATGGATCTAGTTTTTTTATCTAGAAATTTTTGATATATTTTTTCAATTTTTTCATATGAAAATAAAAAAAGTTCTTTTTTTAATATTTTATTTTGAGATAAATTTATTGAATTTTGTCTCTCAAAGAAAAAAACGCGACTGTCTGATAGTTTTTCAACTAAACGGATTTGAGCTTCTATTTGTGGTTTTATGGCTTTATGAGCTGAAATTACAGTTTCCAAAAACTCATTTTCTTTTACTTCTTTCATTTCTCCTTCCATCATAATAATGGAAGCTTTTGAAGCTCCTACTATTAAATCTATATCCGATTTTTTTAACTGATCTAAACTAGGATTAATAATAAATTTTCCATTAGAACGTATAATACGTACTTCTGATATAGGCCCATTAAAAGGTATTCCCGCTACTGACAAAGCCGATGATGCTGCTAATCCTGCCAATCCATCCGGTAAAACAGTTTTATCATATGAAAGTAAGGAAATCATAATTTGTATTTCTCTTTTAAAAGATTCTGAAAATGTGGGTCTTAAAACACGATCAACTAATCTCATTGTTAAAATTTCTTCATCAGAAGGCCTTCCTTCTCTTTTTATAAACCCTCCAGGTATTTTACCTCCAGCAGAATATTTTTCTCTATAGTTTACTGTTAAAGGTAAAAAAATTGTTTCATTTTTTATTTCTTTGGAAACAACCACAGTTGCCAAAAGCATTGTATTCTCCGAACGTACCACAACTGCTCCATCTGCTTGTTTTGCCAATTCCCCTGTCTCTATAATGATTGTACGTCCATCTTCCATAGATATGATTTCTTTTACTATATCTGGCATATATTATTAGTTTTCTATATAACTATAGAAATTATATTATTACTTTCTTAATCCTAAATGTTTAATTATTTTTTTGTAATTGTTAATATCATGTTTTTCTATATATTTTAGCAATTTTTTTCTTTTCCCTACCATTTTTACTAAAGCTCTTTCTGTATTAAAATCCTTTTTATTATTTTTTAAATGGTTATTTAAATGATTGATACGATAAGTAAACAAAGCAATTTGAGCTTTAGAAGAACCTGTGTCGTATGCAGATGTTCCATAAGTTTTAAATATTTCTTTTTTTTCCATATTTAAAGTTAAAAATATTTTTTTGAAATTAATCTCTATTTTTTTTCCATTTCTAAGATTGAATCAATATATTTTCTATTATTGTATAAACGAGGAATTTTATTTTGTCCTCCTAATTTTTTATGTTTTTTTAACCAATTATAAAATAAACCATTTCTAGCTGCATATATAACAGGAGGACCTAAAACGATATTTTTATATCGTTTAATTTCATAATCTGAATTCAAGGATTTTAGTTCATTATCTAAAATATTACTAAACTCACTTAAGTTATTAGGACGTTTTTCAAATTCTATAATCCATTCATGGGATCCGGAGTTTTTTTGATTCATAAATATAGGACCTGCTGTATATTCATGAATAATAGAATTTGTTTTCATACAAGTTTTATTCAAAGCTTTTTCTGCATTTTCAACAATTAATTCTTCTCCGAAAGAATTAATATAATGAGTGGTTCTTCCTGAAATGGAAATTCGATATGGAGATAAACTAGTAAACTTAACAGTATCTCCAATTATATATCTCCATAATCCTGCATTAGTAGAAATAACAAGAGCGTAATTTTTATTTAATTCTACTTTTTCAATAGAAAATATTTTAGGATACGCATTATTTATTTCTTCTATAGGAATAAATTCATAAAATATACCATGATTTAATAATAATAAAAGATCTTTAACGTTCTTTTGATCTTGTATAGCAAAAAAACCTTCTGATGCACTGTAAACATCATAATAATTTATGGATTTATCAAATAATTCTTGATATTGATAAATATAAGGTCTTATATTCACTCCTCCATGAAATATTACTTCTACATTAGGCCATATTTCGTCAATTTTTTTTTTGTCAAATTCTTTTAATAATTTTCTTAAAAAAATAAGCATCCAAGAACAAACACCTAATAAAATTCTAACATCTTGGGGTCCTGTTTCTTTTACTATACTTTCTAATTTTTTTTCCCATTCACTCATTAGAGCTATTTTTTTTCTGGGTACACAAATATTCTCAATCCAAAAAGGCATGTTTTGAATTAAAATAGAAGATAAATCACCATAAAATGTATTATATATTCTATGTAATTCATAACTACCTCCTAAACGAACAGCTTTTCCTAAAAAAATTTTTGTTTTAGGATGATTATGAATATAAATAGATAACATGTCTTTTCCTGCTTTATAATGACATGTATTCATAGCCGATTTAGTAACAGGAATATATTTGCTTTTTGCATTAGCAGTTCCAGATGATCTAGCAAACCATTTTACTTTTCCTGGCCATAATATATTTTTTTCACCTTTACGAATTCTTTCTACAAAATGTTTTATATCAGAATATTTACATATAGGAACTCTTTCGGAAAAGAGTTTATATTTTTTGATATCACAAAATCCATATTTTTTTCCATATTCGGTATTTCTTGCATACAGAATTAGTTGATTCATTAATTTATTTTGTATTTCTATTGGATAACGTATAAAAAATTCTATGTTTTTAATTCTTCTTTTAAGAAAAGAAGGTGTAAAATATCCAGATAAATACTTTATTATCATTATGCAAAAATATTTTAGTTATTTACAAGATATATTAATGAAATTTAATCATTTATTTTTTTACTAAGTAAATAGAAACAACTTCAAAAGTTAATCTTTCTGTATGAACAGGATTGAAATTATGGTATTTTAAAAGTTTATTCATTTTTTTATTACAATAGTAGAAGGATAGTATAGATTCTTTTAAATAATTGTAGGAAAAATGGTTTTTAGAAATAAAATTTCCGATTTTTTCTACAAAACGTAAGTAAAAATAATAAATTTTTTTGATCCAAAAATTGGAGGGTTTAGAAAATTCTAAAATTGCTAAAATTCCTGAAGGTTTTAAAATTCTGTATATTTCTCTAATAGAATGATGTATGTATTGAAAATTTCTTATTCCAAAAGCAATAGTAACTATATCAAAAGTCTCGTTTTGAAACGGTATATTTTGTGAATATCCTTGAATGATTTTCACTCTTTTTCCAAAAGAGTGATTTTTTATTTTTTTTTCCGCTATTTCTAACATCTTATTAGATGGATCCAATCCTACAATATAAGCGTGTTTGAATTGATTAGCTAATAAAACAGCTAAATCTCCAGTACCAGTAGCTAAATCTAATATATTTTTAATTTTTATTTCACTAAATTTATATAATAAATGAATTGTTGTTTTTCTCCAAACAGGATCCAGGCCAAAAGACAATATATGATTTATCATATCGTATTTATAAGCAATGTGATTGAACATATGTTTCAACTTATCTTCTTTTGAAGAAGGATCATATTTTTTCATAATATTTGAATTTACTTCTTAAAATTAAAGAATATGAATAAAAAAAATGATTTTTTAATTATTTAAAAATTGTTATTTTCTTTACTTTGAAATCACTAAACTTTTATCTATTAGAAAAATGATTCGATCAATCATTACAGGAACAGGACATTATTTACCTAAAAAGATTATAAAAAAAAATCATTTTTTGAGACAAACATTTTACGATAATAAAGGATTAAAAATAAAAAAATCTAATGAAGAAATTATTAATAAATTTCAAGAAATAACAGAAATAAAAGAAAGAAGATATATAGATAAAGGATTATTTAACTCTGATATTGCTGCTGTTGCAGCAGAAAGAGCCTTGATAAACTCTAAAATTTACAAAGAAAAAATAGATTATATTATATCGGCTCATAATTATGGAGATATTCATCCTATTTCTTATCAATCTGATTTTATGCCTTCTATATCTGCTAAAATAAAAAATAAACTTCAGATAAAAAATAAAAAATGTAGACCATATGATATGATTTTTGGTTGTACAGGATGGATAGAAGGTATGATTCTCGCGGATCAGCTTTTACGAGCTAGATATGCTAAAAATATATTGATTACTAGTTCTGAAACTTTATCTAAAGTTATAGATCCCTATGATAGAGATGCAATGATTTTTTCTGATGGTGCAGGAGCTGCCGTATTATCTGCTATAGAATATTTAGAAGATGAAAAACATGGTATCATTCACTATGATACTCAATGTGAGAATAATGAAAAGTTGTATTATTTAACTAATGGACCTTCTTTAAACCCCAATTATAAAAAATCTTTACTTAATATTAGAATGAATGGAAGAAGAATTTATGAATATGCATTAACTGAAGTTCCAAATATGTTAAGAAGTATACTTGATCATGCTAATTTACATCTTAAGGATATTAATAAAATACTTATTCATCAAGCTAATGCTAAAATGGATTATGCTATTTTAAAAAGATTATTGAAATTATATAATTATACATCTTTAAATAAGGAATTTTTATCTAAAATTATGCCTATGACAATACAAAAATTTGGAAATTCTTCTGTAGCTACTGTTCCTACTTTATTAGATTTAATACTTAAAGGAAAAATTCCTCATCATAAAATTAATCCTGGAGATACAATTCTTATGGCTTCTTTGGGTGCGGGGATGAATATTAATGGAATGATTTATCGTTTTCCTAAAAAAAAAAAATATGAAAAAAAAAACACATCCAGAAAATTATAGACTTGTTGTTTTTAAAGATATAAATAATGAAAAAATGATTATTTGTAAATCAACAGTTAAAACAAAAGACTTTATTCATATAAATGGAAGTGATTATCCATTATACAAAATGGAAATATCTAGTTATTCACATCCATTTTTTACCGGAGAAAAAAGATTTTTAGGAAAAACAGGTCCAGCTGAAAAATTCAAGAAAAAATACGAAAAATATAAAAAATTGTAGAAATATATCCATATGAATTTTATATTATATGATGGAATAGAATGGAAAAAATTATTTCCTATAACACTTACTAGACCTGTATCAGAAATTAGATTGGGTTTATTTACAATAAAAGAAAGATGGGAAAGATATATAGGAAAAAATGTACATAATATCATTACACAACCATTTCTTTCAGAAAAATATTCAAAAAAAAAATCTTCATTCTTTATGAATGTATTATTGATTAATTCCTCATTTCTTCCTAATGAAGAGTTAATTCAAATTCTTTTTTCTTTAAAAGAAAATGAAACTATTTTTTTTGAAGAAAAAATGATTGCTATCAAAAAGAATTTTTTTTTAGAAAAAGAAGATATTATTTCTTTGTCTTTAAAAAAATGTAAAAAAACGTATCATGTAAAACGAGTAATTCATATTCAGTATCCATGGGATATATTTATAAATAATGAAATTGTGTTAAAAAAAGATTTTGTGTTTTTCACAAAAGGAAAAAAGTCTTTTTCTCTTTTGGGAAAGAATCACGTTATTTGTAAGGATAAAATTTTTTTGGAAGAAGATATAAAAGCAAATAATGTCGTATTAAATGCTGAATATGGTCCTATATATATTGAAAAAGGAGTGAATATTATGGAAGGCTCTGTAATTATAGGTCCAGTATCAATTGGAAAATACACAACATTGAATATAGGATCAAAAATATATGGTGGGACAACAATTGCTACTTTTTGTAAAGTAGGAGGAGAAATTTTTAATTCTGTAATTTTCTCTTATTCTAATAAGGTTCACGATGGTTTTTTAGGAAATTCCATATTAGGAGAATGGTGTAATTTAGGAGCCGGAACCAATGTTTCCAATTTAAGAAATGATTATAAAAAAGTAAAAGTTTGGAATTATGAAAAAAAAGATTTTTTCCAAACCAATCTACAATTTTTTGGTATAATAATGGGAGATCATTCTAAATCAGCAATAAATACTCAATTTAATACAGCTACCATCGTGGGTGTGAGTGATAGTATTTTTGGATATGGGTTTCCTTCCAGATACATTCCCTCTTTTTTTTTGGGAGGAATTCAAAGAAAAAAAAAAATTCCTTTCAATCAAGTTTGTGAAACTGCTGAGATCATGATGAGTAGAAGAAATGTAATTTTTTCTATAATAGAAAAAAAAATTTTAGAATATTTATATCAATTATTGGATATTTAGTTAATTTTTCTTTATCATATATTTTATTTAAATAATTATGTTGAAACACAATTTAGGATATCCCCGCATAGGAATACGAAGAGAATTAAAAAAAGCTTGTGAAGCTTATTGGTCAAATAAGATTGATTCTAATGTTTTGTTTGAAGTAGGAAAAAAAATAAGAGAAGAAAATTGGAACATGCAAGAGAAAGCAAATTTAGATTTGATTCCATGTAATGATTTTAGTTTTTATGATCATGTTTTAGATATGTCCTTATTATTAGGGGTTATCTCAAATTCTTATCTTTCTATTCCAATCACTCATGATAATAATAATATTGATCTATATTTTTCTATGGCTAGAGGATTTCAAAAAAATGAATGGGATATTCGAGCAATGGAAATGACTAAATGGTTTAATACTAATTATCACTATATTGTTCCAGAATTCGATAAAAATCAAAAATTTTCTATTTTCTCGAACAAAATTTTTGATGAATTAAAAGAATCAAAAAAAGTATTAAAATCAAAAAAAAAGATAAAACCTGTATTAATCGGACCTGTATCTTATTTATTTTTGGGAAAAGAAAAAGAAAAATCTTTTCATAAAATGGATTTAATAGAGGATCTTACTTCTATTTATATAAAAATTATCAAAAAATTAAAAGATCAAGGAGTTCATTGGATTCAATTAGATGAACCGATTTTAGTTTTGGATATGTCTGAAAAAGAAAAAAATGCTTTTAAAGCTGCTTATAAAAAAATATCTAAATTTTGTTCTGGAATCAATATTATGATAACATCTTATTTTGATGGTATATCAGAAAATATATGTCTTTTAAAAGATATATCTATACAGGCTTTACATATAGATTTAGTAGAAGACCCAAATCAATTGGAAAAATTGCTTAATTTTTTTTCAAGAGAGTCAGAAATGATTTTATCTTTGGGACTTATTGATGGAAGGAATATATGGAAAAATAATTATGAAAATTCTATTCAAAAGATTAAGAAATCAATAGAATATCTAGGGGAAGATAGAATTATGATAGCTCCTAATTGTTCTCTTTTGCATGTTCCTATAGACATAAGACATGAGAAATCTATTCATATGGATATCAAAAATAGAATGTCTTTTGCTAGACAAAAAATTGATGAATTAAATGATTTGGAAAAGATTTTAAAAGGAGACAAAAGTATTTTACTTAAAAATTCTTCTTTAATAAAAAAATCATCCTCTATTTTTCATAACAAAAGAATAAAGGAGAAAGTTATAAGAATAATAGATCAAGATATCAAAAGAAAAAATCATTTTCGTATTAGACAAAATAAACAGAAAAAAAAGTTTAATTTTCCTTTATTTCCGACTACTACTATAGGATCGTTTCCTCAAACAAAAGAAATACGGAGTTTTCGAAATAAATTGCGAAAAAAAGAATTGAGTCAGGATGAATATAATAAAAAAATTAAAAATCTTATTGTAGATGTTATAAAAAAGCAAGAAAAAATAGATTTAGATGTATTAGTTCATGGAGAATTTGAAAGAACTGATATGGTTGAATATTTTTCCGATAAATTAAAAGGAGTTCTTTCTACTGAAAATGGATGGGTTCAAAGTTATGGAAGCCGTTGTGTTAAACCTCCTGTTATTTATGGAGATGTTGATCGTATTAGTGGGGATATGACTGTTGAATGGATATGCTTTGCACAATCGAAAACAAAAAAATTTGTGAAAGGAATGCTTACAGGTCCTGTAACCATTTTACAATGGTCTTTTGTAAGAGATGATCAACCCATTTTTCATACTGCTTATCAAGTAGCTTTGGCAATACGAGAAGAAGTTTTATCCTTAGAAAAGTCTGGAATTCAAATTATTCAAATTGATGAACCTGCTATAAGAGAAGGACTACCTTTGAAAAAAAAGAATTGGAAATCTTACTTTAATTGGTCTATTAAGGCTTTTCGTCTTTCTTCATATGGAGTAAAAGATGAAACCCAAATACATACACATATGTGTTATAGTGAATTTAATGATATATTTGAACAGATTGCAGATCTGGATGCAGATGTTATCACTATGGAAACTTCTAGATCTAGAATGGAATTATTAGAAGCTTTTTCAATTTTTTCTTATCCAAATGAAATAGGACCAGGAGTATATGATATCCATTCTCCCAGAATTCCTTCTGTAGAAGAGATGTTTGATTTAATAAAAAAAGCTTCAAGAAAATTACCTATAAAAAATATTTGGATTAATCCAGATTGTGGATTAAAAACTAGAAAATGGGAAGAGGTATTAATGTCGCTTACTAACATGACAAAAGCAGCAAAAATGGCTAGATTGAAATTAATTAATCCTTCATAGAGGTTTCTCTTTTTTATGTATAAAAGATCAAGAAAAATAAAAAAAAAAGAAAAGTGTATATTTTTGTGATAAAAATTTGGAAATGACTTTGCATAAAAAAGAAGAAATAATAAAAAAGGAATTTCAATTCTTTAAAAGTTGGGAAGAAAAATACGAGTATCTAATAGATTTAGGAAAAAAATTATCTAAAAAATCTCCTAAATTTAGATCTGAAGATAAATTGATTCATGGGTGTCAGTCTGAAGTTTGGTTAGAGGCTAAACTTAATGGATTTCGTATTTTTTTCGAAGCGGATAGCGATGCCTTACTTCCTAAAGGAATGGCTGCTCTTATGATTCAAGTATATTCAGGTTTATTTCCTTATGAAATAATTTCTTCTCATGCTAATTTTATTTATGAGATAGGATTTCAAACATTTTTGTCTCCTATTAGAGCTAATGGAATGCTTTTATTTTTGAAAAAAATAAAATTTTATGCTGTAGCTTTCAATTCAAAAATTTCTGTTAGCTTGAATGACAGAATTTAAAAAAAATGAGATGTTTCAAACTATTAATCCTGTAAATAATAATATAATAAAAACTTATTATTATTTATCTGACAAAAATATTGATATTAAATTATATCAAGCTAAAAATGCATATAAAAAATGGAAAAATTATTCCTTCGAATCTAAAATCGAATGTTTAACAAAATTTTATTCTTCTATACAAAAATCTATAGATATTATAGCTTATTCCATAACCCAAGAAATGGGAAAACCCATTACTCAATCTTATTTAGAAGTCAATAAAAGTATCAATTTATGCGAATATTATTGCGAATTAAAAGAATCTATTTTTTTAAAAAAAATTGATACTGAATATAAAATTTCTTATGTAAAATTTGAATCTATGGGTCCTATATTAGGGATTGTACCTTGGAATTATCCTATATGGCAAACAATCAGATCTACAATCCCTAATCTGTTATTAGGGAATGTAATTTTAATCAAACCAGCTCTTAATACAACAGGTTGTTCTCTTATTTTAGAAAAAATATTTCTAGAATCAGGTTTTCCTAAAGGGATTTTTCAAATTTTATTAATAAACTTTAATCAGATAGAATCTGTTATTGCTCATCCCACAATACGAGGAGTTACTTTTACAGGAAGTGCTTTATCTGGAAGTATAGTAGGATCATTATCTGGAAAATATATTAAAAAATCTGTTTTAGAATTGGGAGGAAATGACGCTTTTGTAGTTATGAAAGATGTAAGAGATGTAAAAAAAATAGCAAAATTAGCTACAGAATCTAGATTAAATAATACAGGGCAAACATGTATTTCTGCAAAAAGATTTATTGTGGATAAAATTATTATAGATGATTTTGTAGATGCAGTTATACAAGAAATGAAAACATATCATAGAGGAAATTTATATGACGAATCAACTAAAATAGGCTATGTTTCACGTTATGATTTATCTGCTAAATTACATCAGCAATATAAAAATATTATATTAAATGGAGGAAAAATATGTTTAGAAATGATGAAAGATGGTAATTTTTTTTCTCCTTCCTTATTAAAAGTAGAAAATAATAATTGCGTAGTGAAAAAAGAAGAAATATTTGGCCCAATAGGAATAATTTTTTCTTTTTCTCAAGAAAAAATTATTCCTGATATTGTTAATAATACTCCATACGGACTTGGAGTTTCCATTTGGACAAAAGATTTAGAAAAAGCAGAAAAAATTTCAAAAGAAATAGATACGGGAATGGTTTTTATTAATGAAATTGTAAAATCAGATGTACGTTTTCCTTTTGGAGGAATTAAAAAATCAGGATATGGTAGAGAATTATCAGTATTATCTATAAAAGAATTTTCTAATTGGAAAACTGTGGTTATAAAAGATGAATTATAAATTTTTTCGCATTCTTGCAACAGGAATATGCATTTGATTTCTATATTTAGCAATAGTTCTTCTAGCTACTAAGTAACCTCTTTTTTTAAGTATTTGGGATAATTTTTCATCAGTAAAAGGTTTTTTTTTATTTTCTTTAGATATTGATTCGACTAGGAATTTTTTGATTTCAATAGAGGAGATCTCTTTTCCTTCTTGATTAATCATTTTTTCAGAAAAAAAACTTTTTATTAAAAAAGTACCATATGGTGTGTTAACATATTTGCTGTTAGCTACACGTGAAACCGTAGAAATTCCTACTCCAATTTTTTGAGAGATATTTTTTAAAATCATAGGTTTTATTTTAACTGGATCTCCAGTTAAGAAATATTCTTTTTGATAATCCATAATAGCATTCATTGTTAACATTAATGTATTCTGACGTTGTTTAATTGCATCTACAAACCATTTTGCTGAATCTATTTTTTGTTTCAAAAATATAATGGTATCTTCATTTTTTTTTATATACTTATCTGATTTACAAGATTTTAACATATCTAAATATAAGGGTGATACTCTTAGTTCCGGAATATTTCTTTGATTGAGAGAAAGTTCTAATTTTTCATCTAAAATGAAAATATTAAAATCCGGAATAATATGATCCAAATTTTTAGTATTATCAGAATAAATTTTTCCTGGTTTAGGGTTTAATTTTTTTATTTGATCAATAACTTGTCGTAGATTTTTTTTTTTTATTCCTAATTTTTTTTGCAATTTTTGATAATGTTTTTTTACAAAAGATTCAAAATGGTCTCGTATAATTTTTTTTGATAAAAAAATTTCTTGAGTCATTTTTTTTTTCTCTAATTGAATTAGCAAACATTCTTGTAGATTTCTAGATCCTACACCTATAGGATCTAATTTTTGTATATAATTCACAAGCAACCTTTCTATTTTTTTTGTAGAAACGGATATCCCAAGTATTAATAAAATATCATCTGCTATGGATGTAATTTTTCTTCTAATATAACCATCGTTATCTATATTTCCTAATATAAAATCAGAGATTAATAAATCTTTTTCACTTAAATGAAATGTGTGTAATTGATTTTTTAAATATTCTTGAAAAGAAATTCCAGAAATAATAGGAATATGTTTTTTTATACTATTATGATTATGATTTTGATTATTGATTTTCAAATCTTCAATTTCATCATCACTTAAGTATTCATCTATTTCAGATATATCCACATCCACAGATTGATTTTCTGTAAAATTGTTGTCATTTTTTAAATCTGAACATTCTTCTATTTCTTCTTCTAATTCCAGGGCTGGATTTTCTTCTAATTCTTGTTGAACTTTTTGTTCAAAATCTAAAGTGGATAATTGAACTAATTTCATTAATTTGATTTGTTGTGGAGAAAGTCTATGCTGACCTTTTTGCGATAGTTTTTGTTTTAACATTTTTTAAAATTCTGCATTATTTGGAGTTCTTGGGAATGGAATGACATCACGAATGTTGTTCATTCCTGTTATAAATTGAACTAAACGATCAAAACCCAACCCAAATCCACTATGAGGAACAGAACCAAAACGACGTGTATCTAAATACCACCAAAGTTTATTTTTATCAGTATTTGTATCTTTCATCCGTTGTAACAATATGTCATAACGTTCTTCTCTTTGAGATCCTCCAAGGATTTCCCCTATTCCAGGGAATAAAATATCCATAGCTCGAACAGTTTTTCCATCATTATTCATACGCATGTAAAAAGCTTTGATATTACAAGGATAATCAAACACAATTACAGGAATCTTAAAATACTTGTCTACCAAATATTGTTCATGCTCTGATTGTAAATCCATTCCCCAAATAATTGGATGTAAAAATTTTATATTTTTTTTCTTTTCTTCTTGATCAAGAAGTTTTATAACTTCTGTATAACTAATCTTCTTGAATGAAAATTTTAAAATGAGTTCTAATTTTTCTAAAAGAAAATTTTTTTTCTTTTGATTACCTTTATTATCCAAACATTGATTTAAAAAAACTAAATCTTCCATGCTATTTTCAATTATATATCTGATAATAAACTTTAGAAAAGTTTCAGCCAAATTTATGTTTTCTTCTAAATGATAAAAAGCAATTTCTGGTTCGATCATCCAAAATTCAGATAAATGTCGTGAAGTATTGGAATTTTCCGCTCTAAATACAGGGCCGAAAGTATACACTTTTCCTAGTCCTAAAGAAGCGCTTTCCGCTTCTAATTGTCCAGATACGCTTAGATATGTTTTACATTTAAAAAAATCTTTTTCATAATCTATTGGTTCTTTTTTCAAATCCATTGTTGTAATCTGAAACATTTTTCCGGTACCTTCACAATTTGAAGTTGTAATAATTGGAGTATGAAGATAAAAAAAACCATTTTCATGAAAATATTTATGTATGCAAAAAGCTATATTATGTCGAATTCGCATAATGCAACCAAAAATATTTGTTCGAAAACGTAAATGAGCTTGTTCTCTCAGTTTTTTTAGACTATGTTTTTTAGGTTGTAAGATAGATTTTTGAATAATTTTTGAATCTACTGATTCATATATAGTTATATCTAAAGATTGGAGTTCAATATATTGTTTTGTTCCAATACTTTTTTTGACTATTCCTATAACTCTAATAGAACTACCAATTGTTATTTTTTTTATAATCCTTTTATCCAATTTTTTGGGTAAAATAATTTGAATATTTTTAATTGTAGAACCATCATTTAAAATAATAAAAATAGAATAACGAAAAGAACGGATCCATCCTTCAACTAATACCTTTTTATTTATAAATAATGTTCCTTTATTTAGTAATTCTTTAATTGAATATTTTCTTACCATTTTTATATTCTCAATATTTCTTTTTCCTTATTAAGAAATAAATTTTCTACTTTTTTTATATATTCGCTTGTTATTTTTTGTATATGGTTTTCTCCTATTTTTGAAATATCTTCTGATATTTGAAGTTTTCTTATATGTTGGTTATTTTTCTTTCTTATTCTTCTGACAAGAATTTTGGCATGTTCTATTTGTAATTTTATTTTTTTCATCAAATTTTTTCGACTTTCTTCTGTGATTATAGGTAAATGAATATGAATGTAATCTCCTTTATTAGTTGGCGTGAAACCAAGATTAGCATTAATAATAGCTTTTTCTATATTTGAAATAATAGACCGATCCCAAGGATGAATAGAAATATTCATATTATCTATAATAGAAATATTTGCCACTTCTATAAGTGGAAAGAAAGTTTCGTAACATTTTATTTTTATTTTACTTAAAAAAGAAGATAGAGATTTACTACCTAATCTAATATGATGAATTTCTTTTTGCAGTTTTTCTAAAATTTTTTCCATATCTCTTTGACAAGAGGAAAAAATATTATTTAATTCATCCATAATCTTATTTTATTTTTATTTAGAAACTATAGTTCCTATTTTTTCTCCAGAAATCACTTTTTTAAAATTTCCTTTTCTATTAATATCAAAAATTATAATTGGTAAATCGTTTTCATTTCCTAAGATGAAAGCAGTTTGATCCATAACTTTAATTCCCATTTTATATGCCATATCAAAAGATATATTTTTAAGTTTTTTAGCATATTTATCTTGTTCCGGATCTTTTGTATAAATTCCATCTACTCTAGTTCCTTTTAATAATACATCAGCTTTTATCTCAATAGCACGTAAGACAGCAGCTGTATCTGTAGTAAAATAAGGATTTCCTAATCCAGCTACAAATATTACAACCCTTCCTTTTTCCAAATGTCGTATTGCTCTATCTTTTCCAAAAGGTTCTGCAATTTCATCCATTCTAATAGCTGTTTGAATATAGGTACATATTCCTACATTTTCTAAATAGGATTGAAAAGCTATACCGTTAATAATAGTAGCTAACATTCCCATATAATCTCCTTCAATACGATTAATAGTTTTTTTTTCCTTTATTCTAGGAAATCCTCTAAAGATATTCCCTCCGCCAATAACTATAGCAACTTGAGCCCCCATATCTACGACTTTTTTTACTTCTTCTGCGTATTGTTGAAGACGAGTAGAATGAAGTCCAAATTCGTTATCCCCCATAAGAGCTTCTCCACTTAATTTCAATAATGATCTTTTGTACTTCATGAAAGATATGTTTTTATCGTTTTTTTTAAAGGATAAAAGAATATTATGGAAAAATTCCTAATTTTTCATAAGAATCAATAATTTTATTGATTGCTAGAACAAATGCTGCTGTACGCATGTTGTCTATTTTTGATGATTTTTTTAAATCACGGATTTTATGAAATCCATTAATCATGGTGTCTTCTAAACCACTATGTATTAAATCAATTTCTCTTGGTCCTCTTAAAATACTTTTTTTTTCTTCTATTGTAATTTTTTTATTGGAAACCGTTTCTATAACTTGCAATAATCCAGCATTCATATTTTCTCTAAATTTTTTTTCCATACGTCCATAACGTACATGACTTAAATTTTTTAACCATTCAAAATAAGAAACAGTAACTCCTCCTGCATTTAAGTAAATGTCAGGAACAATAATTACTCCTTTTTTTTCCAATATATCATCAGCTTCAGGGGTAATAGGTCCATTTGCTGCTTCTCCAATAATTTTAGCTTTAATATAATTTGCATTATTTACATGTATTACATTTTCTAATGCCGCTGGAATTAAAATATCACATTCTAATTCTAAAGCCTTTTCTGTATTCTTTATATTTTTTGATTCTGGAAAATTTAGTATGGAACCAGTATTTTTTAAATGTAAAAAAACTTTGGATACATTTAATCCTTTTTCGTTATATATAGCCCCCTCTCTTTCTGCTACGGCTATTATAATGGCTCCTGCCTTGTGAAAAAAAGTAGCTGCATGATAACCAACATTTCCTAATCCTTGTATGATAATTTTTTTTCCAACTAATCCAACATCAAGGCCCACAGAAGACATATCTTCTTTAAGATGACATAATTCTCTTATACCATAAAATACTCCTAATCCTGTTGCTTCTTTTCTTCCTCTCACTCCTCCTTGAGAAACAGGTTTTCCAGTTACACAAGCTAATGCATCTACATCCCCAGAACGAAGAGATAAAAAAGTATCAAAAATCCAACTCATCTCTCTTTCTCCAGTTCCATAATCAGGAGCGGGAACATCTATACCCGGTCCAATAAAATTTTTTTTAATCAATTCAGAAGTATAACGGCGTGTTATTTTTTCTATATTTTCTGATGATATAGTTTGTGGATCAATTTTTATTCCACCTTTAGCTCCTCCAAAAGGAACATCAACTATAGCACATTTATAGGTCATTAAAGCAGCTAAAGTCATAACTTCATCTTGATTAACTTTCATGCTATATCGAATTCCTCCTTTGCAAGGAAGTTTATGATGAGAGTGTTGAACTCTATAGGCTTCAATTACTTTTATTTCTTTTCCTATTTTCACAGGAAAATGCATTCGATACACAGCATTGCAAGCTTTAATTTGTTCTAAAAGACCTTTCTTAATAGAAGAAATAAATCGTGTAGCTTTATCAAAATTTTTTTCTATACAATTAAAAAAACTATATGCACTGGTTTTATTTTTTGACATAAAAAAAGTTTTTATCTATAGAACGAAAGATAAATTAAGAAATGATAGATTGCACAAATCTACGTTTTATGTATAATAAAAATATTGTAAATTCATTTTGTATCGAAAAAATTTACTTTAATAAGATATTTATTATTTTTTTAGGTATTAAAATTAACTTTTGTAAAGTCTTTTTTTTCAAAAAAAATTTTGTTTTAGGATGATTTAAAATTTTACTTTTTATTTCTTTTATTGAAATAGTAGAATCAAACGTTTCTAAAAACTTTAATTTTCCATTAAACATAACCGGATATGTTATTTTTTTTTCTATTATATATTTTGAATTAAAAACTGGAAACTTATAAAAAATAATAGATTTTTTCTTCCCCAATTTATGCCATAATTCTTCAGATATATGAGGTGCAAATGGAGCTATCAATTTAACTAAAGGTTCCAATATTTTTCTTTTATTACATTTTAATGTAATCAATTGATTGGTGATAATCATCAATAAGCTAATAGAAGTATTCCAGGAAAAAGATTGCATTTTTCTTTCTATTTTTTTTATAGTACTGTGTAAAATTTGTAATTCTCGAATTGTTGGATTTTTTTCACTTATTTGAAAAGTTTTGTTTCTATGAAACAAACACCAAAATTTATTTATAAAATTTCTTATCCCATTTATTTTTTCTTCATTCCAAGGTTTAGATTGGTTAATAGGACCTAAAAACATTTCATAAACACGAAATATATCTGATCCATATTTTTCACAAATATCATCAGGATTTATGGTATTATATTTTGACTTTGACATTTTTTCTAACTTTCTTTTACAAAAAAAAACTCCTTTTTCTAAAATAAAAATAGAAGAATAAAATTCTGGTCTCCATTTTTTAAATCGATTAATATTTAGTTCATTATTATTTTGGATTAAAGAAAGATCCACATATATCTCTTGGAAGGAAAAATATGCATGTTTTTTATTTTTTAATCCATAAGACATAAAAATATTTTCTCCTATTACTTTAAGTATAATAGCAGAATAACTCAAAATCATCCCTTGATTTAATACCCTTTTAAAAGGTTCCTCTGTTGTTATCCACCCTCTATCCAACAAAAATTTGTTCCAAAATCTAGCATAAATTAAATGACCTGTACTATGTTCAGATCCACCAATATATAAATCAACATTTTTCCAATAATTCTCTTTTTTTTTATCAAGAAAACATTGATTGTTATTTACATCCATATATCTAAGATAATACCAACTTGATCCTGCCCAACTGGGCATTGTACTAGTTTCTATTGGAAATACATATTTATGATCAATGAGAATATTAGGTACAATCTTTTTATTTTTTTCATCCCAAGCCCAACTAGAAGCCCTACATAATGGAGAGTTTCCATTTTTAGGATGAAAATTATCTATTTTTGGAAGAATAATTGGTAATTTATCAATAGGAATTGTTTTGGGTATCTTATTTTTGAAATAAATAGGAATTGGTTCCCCCCAATATCTTTGTCTAGAAAAAACAGCATCACGGATATTATAAATAGTTTTAATTGACCCTATTTTATTATTTATTAAAATTTTTATGATTTTTTCTTTTGCTTTTTGACGATTTAGTCCATTTAAAAAATTAGAATTTATGAACTTTTCGTTGAAATCTAAAATTTTTATAATTTCTATACCAAACCTTTGGGAAAATTTTTTACTTTTATCTTCATATCCAGGTATTCCCATTATAGATTTAATTTGATTTTCTATAGTAAAAAAATTACTAATGTAAATGGGGATTTTTTTATTTTTAATAAAAGGATGGAAAATATAATTTCCTGTAAAGATACCAGAAATATTTTTTGTTTTTTTATCTATATAAAATTTTTTAGTAATATATTTCAAAACACTTTCATGATTTGAAAAAAAAGTACTTACTTTATCTGCAAGTGGATGATCTGGCGATAATACAACAAAAGTCATTCCAAATATCATTTCTGGATGAGTAGTAAATAATTCAATTTCGTGAAATTTACCAATAGGATAAACAATTTTTAATAAAATAGAAGTTATTATTGATTTTCCTATCCAATTTTTTTGTATTCTTTTTAAAGAAGGAGAACAATCAATAAGGTTTAACCCTTTTATAAGTCTTTCTGCATAAACACTGATTCTTATATGCCATTGTAACATTTTTTTTTTATAAACTGGATATCCTCCTCTTTCACTTTTTCCATTTTTTATTTCATCATTAGCTAATACTGTTCCTAGATCTGGACACCAATTCACTATATTCTTAGATAAGAAAGCCAGTCTGTAATCTAAAAGGATAGATTCTTTTTCAAGTGAATTTAGTTTTTTCCATGTTTTTGAATTGAATTTGTAACTTGATGTAGTACTTGCGTTAATAAAATGATTCCCGTTCTTATCAAATTCTCTGATTAAAAGATTTATAGGTTTAGCTTGTTCATTATCTTTATCATACCAAGAATTAAAAATATGAATAAACATCCATTGAGTCCAACGATAATAATGAGGATTACTAGTATATAGTTTTCTATCCCAATTAAAAGAAAGTCCGATTTTATTCATTTGTTTTTGATATCTATGTGAATTATCAATAATTGTATCACAAGGATGTTTACCTGTTTGTATAGCGTATTGTTCTGCAGGAAGACCAAAAGAATCAAATCCTATTGGATTTAGAATATTATATCCTTTTACTCGTTTATATCTAGCATAAACGTCTGAAGCTATATACCCTAAACAATGTCCTACATGAAGACCTGTTCCAGAAGGATAAGGAAACATATTCAATATATAATATTTTCTTTTTTTTTCATTTTCTGTTACATGAAATATGTTATGTTTTTTCCAATATATTTGCCATCGTTTTTCTATTTCACAAAAATTATATTCCATTTTTATTTTTTTTAAGACTAAACTAATACAATGATTTTATTACGTAATTTTAATTTTTTCTACAGAAAAAAATAATAATATATAGTTTGTTCGAATTATTCAAGAATAAATACTAAAAAAAAACTTTTTTACAAAAAAAAATAAAATGTTTAATGAGGATAAAGATTATTTAAATAACTATAAATTTCTAAATAGTCAAACTGTAAGTAGATTAATAAAAATTATCCATCAGAATCCTAACGATGTTGTAAAAATATTTAGTTTATTAAAATTATGTAAGGCAATTTCTATTTTTAAAGAATTAGATTTTTCTATAAAAAAAAAAATTATAAAAAATGTGTCTTCTATCAAGAAAATGGAATTATTAAGTAACCTATCAGTAGATGATCGTGATTATTTTTTAGAAAATTTACCCAGAAATATTTTAAAAGATTTAATAAAATATTTAAATACAGAAGATAAATATAAAACCCTAGTATCTCTAGGATATCCTAAAAGTAGTGTAGGTCGTTTAATGATACCATATTGTCTTGCTGTTAAAAAAACCTGGAGTGTACAAGAAGTTTTGGATTATATTCGTAAAGAAATAAAAAATAGTGATGTTATAGAAATTGTTTATATAGTAGATCAAGAAGGAAAATTAATAGATGATGTGAAAATACGAGAAATTCTGCTAGTAGATCCAAATACAAAAATATCTGATCTCATTAATAATGATGAATCTTATACTAAGAATGAAACTTTAAACATTACAGATACAGAGAAAGAAGCTACTAAAATATTTTCTATAAGTAATAGAATTTCACTTCCAGTTATAGATGATCAGAATTTTTTATTGGGAATAGTGACTGTAGACGATATTTTACGGGTCTTAAATGAAAATTATAGAGAAGATTTTCAAAAAATAGGAGGAATGGAAGTTTTAAATGAATCTTATTTAAATGTTCCTTTATACAAGCTTATTAAAAAAAGAGCTGGATGGTTAATTTTATTGTTTATAGGAGAGATGTTAACTACAACAGTCATGCAAAAATTTTCAAGTGTTATAGAAAAAGCTGTGGTTCTTGCATTGTTCATACCTTTGGTTGTTTCAAGTGGTGGAAACAGTGGATCTCAAGCTGCAAGTTTAATTATACAAGCAATGGCTTTAGGAGAGGTAAAGATAAAGGATTGGTGGATTGTGATGCGAAGAGAAATTATTTGTGGATTTTTCTTAGGAAGTATTCTAGGATTAACAGGTTTTATACGTGTGGTAGCTTGGCATAAAATCAATTTATTTAATTATGGTTCACATTGGATTTTAGTAGGAATTACGGTTTTTTTATCTTTGATAGGAGTAGTATTATGGGGAACATTAAGCGGTTCAATGTTACCTTTTGTAATTAAAAAATTAAGAGGAGACCCTGCCAGTTCTTCAGCTCCTTTTGTAGCTACGTTAGTAGATGTTGTTGGACTAATTATATATTTTTCCATATCTTATCTCCTTTTACATGGAACTTTATTTAATTAAAGGCTGTTCTACATTTTTGTAGAACAATTTTAAAATCTTCAGGAATTGGACAATAAAAATAAAATTTTTCATTTTTTGGATGAATAAAAGAAAGAGATATGGAATGTAAGGCTTGTCTTGGTAAAATTTTTAAACAAGTATTAAAAAATTCTATATTTTTTTTTGAACATTTTTTTTTCATAAAAATTTTATTTCCTCCATATATAGAGTCATGAAATAGTGGATGTCCTAGATATTTGAAATGAGCTCTTATTTGATGTGTTTTTCCTGTTTTTATATTACAAGAAATATATGTTAAATATTTGAATCTTTCAAGCACTTTGTAATGTGTAACAGAATATTTACCTTTGTATGATTCATTTTTTCTAAAAATAGTCATTCTTTTTCTATTTTTAGGATCTCTTCCGATAAATCCAGTTATAATTCCTTTTTCTTCGAGTAAATTTCCCCATATTAAAGCTCTATATTCCCTTTGAATTGTTTTTAAGTTAAACTGTTGAAATAAATATTTTTTTGAATATTCATTTTTAGCTATAATTAATAAACCTGATGTATCTTTATCTAGTCTATGAACTAAACCACTTCTATATAAATCAAACTCATCTAAGTTTGAGTTTTGAAAATGATATTTTAATCCATGAATTAACGTTCCTTTATAATTACCAAACCCAGGATGAACAACCATTCCTGCAGGTTTATTAACGATAAGAATATCTTCATCTTCATAAAGAATATTAAGATTTATTTTTTCTGGAATAATGTTTTTGTATTCCAAATTATCCAGTATAGGAATACTAGAATTCTCTATTTCTACAAAATCTAAAGGTTTTATTTTATAATTTTTTTTTACAATATATTGTTGATTAACAATAACTTTACCAAAAAAAATAAGTTTTTGAATTTGATTTCTACTCATGTTTTCTATATTTTTTCTCAAAAACTTATCAATGCGAATTTCTTGTTGATTTTTTTTGGCAATAATTTCAATTTTTTTCATCAAATTTGATTCTGTTTTTTGAAGTCTTTTTTCTCAGTTTGTTTTTTGAAGTCTTTTTTCTCAGTTTGTTTTTTGAAGTCTTTTTTCTCAGTTTGTTTTTTGAAGTCTTTTTTCTCAGTTTGTTTTTTGAAGTCTTTTTTCTCAGTTTGTTTTTTGAAGTCTTTTTTCTCAGTTTGTTTTTTGAAGTCTTTTTTCTCAGTTTGTTTTTTGAAGTCTTTTTTCTCAGTTTGTTTTTTGAAGTCTTTTTTCTCAGTTTGTTTTTTGAAGTCTTTTTTCTCAGTTTGTTTTTTGAAGTCTTTTTTCTCAGTTTGTTTTTTGAAGTCTTTTTTCTCAGTTTGTTTTTTGAAGTCTTTTTTCTCAGTTTGTTTTTTGAAGTCTTTTTTCTCAGTTTGTTTTTTGAAGTCTTTTTTCTCAGTTTGTTTTTTGAAGTCTTTTTTCTCAGTTTGTTTTTTG